>NZ_JBFANV010000021.1:0-136567 GCF_040674955.1 Nonomuraea sp. NPDC049695
GACGCCATCGGCGGCGAGGTCAGCGGCTGGTCCGTCGGAGATCGCGTGGCGGTCGGCTGGTACGGAGGCAGCCTCCGTGCTCGTCACCGTTCCTCGGACCTGGACATCGACGCCCACCCCGTGGGCTTCGGCGCGGGCAGGCGGCCACCGCCGTTGCCGTTGCCGTGACCGTTGCCGTTGTTGCCGCCGGCCACGTCGCCGTTGGCGGTCTGCGGGAACCCGGCGTCATCGCCGCCGTCGTCGATGGTGGGCTCCTCCGTGGGGGTGACGTTGTCGTCGCACGGGTTGACGAAGCAGTCCTGGTTGTCCTGGTCGCCCAGGGGGTCGTCGCCGGTGTCGAACGGGTCGTCCTCGGTCGGCTTCGGCGTGGGCGTCGGGCTCGGCACGATGTTCTCGGGCACCCCGATCTCGGCCCTCTTCGGGAACTGCTCGATGGGCACGCCCTCGTGGGCGAGCGTCATGAACTTGTGCCAGGTGGCGGTGGGCGGACCGGCACCCTCGAAGCCCAGGGACACCTCGTACGCCCTCGAGTAGGGGTTGTTCCCGTTGTACTTCGTGCTCGGCCGGCCGCGGGGCGTCACCGGGCAGCTGGAGTTGATGGGCTCGACGACCGTGCCCTTCTTCGTCTTGCACTGCTCGCGGTAGAACCCGACAGCGGTGGAGATCTGCGGCGTGTAGCCGACGAACCACGCTTCCTTCTCGTCGTTGTTCGTGCCGGTCTTGCCGGCGGCCGGACGGTTGCCCAGACCCTGGCCCCTCGCGGTGCCGCTCCGCAGCACCTCCTGCATGGCGACCGTGGCGTCGGCGGCGACACCGGGATCGACCACCTGCTTGGAGGCCCGCTGCTCGCCGTAGACGACCTGCTTGCCCTGCTTGACTTCCTGCACCACGTGGTACTTGGTGTACTTGCCGCCGTTGGCGAAGATGGAGTAGCCGGCGGCCTGCTCGACAGGAGTCACCAGGGCACTGCCGATGGCGAACTGGTAGCTGTGCTCCTTGACGTCCGCTTCCATACGCTCCTGGTCGAACCCGGCCGACTCGACGAGGTTCTTCACTTCATCGAGTTGCCCCGGCAGCTTGTAGGCCATCGAGACGTAGGCGGTGTTGACCGAGTCGGCGGTGGCCTCGATCACATCGATGGAGCTGCCGAAGTTGTGGCTGTTCCTGATGCCTTCCTTCTGGATCCCGGGGATCTCCTTCGGCACCGTCTCGTTGCCCGGCACGTAGCTCTTGAGCGAGTAGCCGGCCTGCAGCCAGGCCGCCAGCACGTACGGCTTGAACGCGGAAGCGGCCTGCTTCTTGGCGTCGAAGGGTTCGTTGAACGAATCCTTGACGTAGTTGCTGCCGCCGTAGAAAGCCAGAACGCGGCCGTTCTTCGGATTAACCGCGGCCAGCCCCGCGTGGTACTCCTTCGCATTGCTCAAGCTGCTGGTCGTGCTCTGCACCGCCTCCTTGGCGGCCAGCATGAGCTTCCTGTCGAAGGTCGAGGTGATGCGGTATCCGCCGCTCCGGACCGCGTCGGGGGTGAGGCCACGGCGGTCCTTCAGCTCCTGCAGGACCTGGACCACCATGTATCCCTTGAGGCCGCCGTACTCGTTCTTGTTGTCTTCCTTGCTGAGCTTGGGGAACTTGACGGTCGGGGTGCCGTCGGCGCCCACGAGGTTGCCGTACCTGTCGGGCCACTGCTTGGCCATGTACCGGATAGTGGTGTCCCAGCGGGTCTTGAGCGCGGGTGCTTCGGGCTCCCAGTTGGGCTGCTGGATGCGCGCGGCGAGGTAGGCGCCCTGCTCGGGAGTCAGCTTCGCGGCCGTGGCCTTCTCACCGAAGTACGCCTTGGCTGCGGCCTCGACGCCGTAGGCCTTGCCGAAGTTGACGGTGTTCAGGTAGTTCTGCAGGATCTGGTCCTTGCTCAGCTTGTCGTTGAGCTTGACCGCGACGAAGATCTCCAGGACCTTGCGCTTGATGGAGACTTCCCGGTTGAGGCCGTCGTAGTAGTTACTGGCCATCTGCTGGGTGATCGTCGAGGCGCCCTGCAGTTGCTGCCCGGTCGCGGTCATGTAGAGCGCGCGGGCCATGCCGGAGATCGAGATGCCGGAGTCCTCGTAGAACGTGTTGTTCTCGATGGCCACCGCCGCGTCCCTGACCGTCTGGGCCATTCTCGAGATCGGGACGATCTCGCGCTTCGTGCCGAGCTTGGCGATCTCGGTCTTGCCGTCCCGGTAATAGATGGTGCTCTGCTCTGCGAGCGCCTCGGCCTTGGCCTGGTTGGCGTCCGGCACCGGCGTGTTGGCGTACGCGATCATGATCATGCCGAAGAGGCCGGCCGCGAGCACCACGAACCCGGCCACGACGATCTTCCAGCTCGGTATGAACCTGCGCCAGCCGCCCTTGCCGCCCTTCTCGGTCGGCGGCCCCGGAGGTTCGGGGGGGCCGCCCTCGCCCCGCCCGCCCTCGCCCCGCCTGCGCGAGCGCCGCGGCGCGTCGCTGACGATCGTCTCCTGGTTACTCAGCGTGCGCGGGTCCTGGCGGGCGCGCGAGCGCGGCGGCGGCTGGTCGCCACGGCCGGGGGACTCGTCGTACGGCTGCGCCGCCATGGCCCCGGTCTGCTCGTAAGCGGCTTCCGGACGACGCGGCGGCTCCGCCGCTCCCCATGCCGGTTCGCCGGTTTGCGGGGGAGGGCCAGCGGGCACAGAACGGGATGAGCTGGAACGACGGCGCCTTCCCGGGCGGCCCGTCCCCTCATTCATGCTGTTACTCAACACGTCCTCGCATCGTCGTCGGAACATAAACGGCGGTTGGGCGTGAGGTTCTCGCCGCCCTCGGTCATCACGCTTGGCCGGCTGGGTCAGGCGGTCCGTTGCCAAGGACGTACGAAACCGTCAGGTGGTTCCAGGAACAACCTTGGCAGACCTCGACCACGTACACCCGGAACTCATCGTAATCATGAGCCATTGCGATGAGTTCTGAAGCGACCTTTGCCTCACCGGCATGCCGTCCAAGCGAATCGCCGTAGACATAGGTCACGTTGGTGACGTTCTCCCTCTCGCAGACCGGGCAGAGGCGTTCGGTCGGCTCGCCGAAATAGCGCGCCGCGCGAAGGAGGTACGGCTGTGCGTCACAGACATCGCCGCGCGAGGATCGCCCCGCGCGTAGAGAGCGGACCACCGCCCGTTTCGCCAGGCCGTAATCCACCACCCTTCGCTGTGACCACATGAGCGCCAGACTACGGCGTTTTGCGACTCCATCCCAACGGCTTGGCATATTCGGAGATTGCAGCCATATAGCGGGGCGACGTATCCTCAGGATGTATCGGCTCGATACATCGACGCGAGAGGGGGCGGTTCCGGTGGGCGGCGGACAGGGCAGGGTCTTGGAACTGGCCGTGCTCGGGTCACTGCACGAGACGCCGCTACACGGCTATGAGCTGCGCAAACGGCTCAACGCCCTGCTGGGGATGTTCCGCGCGTTCTCCTACGGTTCGCTGTACCCCTGTCTGCGGTCGCTTCTGACTCAGGGCCTCATCGCGGAGGAGCAGCCCGCTCCTGCCACGATCGTCGGCGGCCGGTCAAAGATCGTTTACAAGCTGACCGCCGAAGGCAAGGAACGGCTGCAAGAGCTGCTGACGCAGGCCGGTCCTTCCGCCTGGGAGGACGAGAGCTTCGGGGTGCACTTCGCGTTCTTCCGCCACACCGAGGCAGAGGTGCGCCTGCGCATCCTCGAAGGGCGCCGCAGCCGGTTGGAGGAGCGGCTCGACTCGGTGCGCACGGCGCTGGCGCGCACCAGGGAGCGTCTCGACAGTTACACCCTCGAGCTGCAGCGTCACGGGCTCGAGTCGGTCGAGCGCGAGGTGCGCTGGCTGAACGAGCTGATCGCAACGGAGCGTCGGGCCTCATCCGAGGAGAGGCCCGAAGCAGATACCACGTCAACTGATGAGTAAGGGAGCGAGTGCGATGGGTTCGGTTCGCGTGGCCATTGTCGGTGTCGGCAACTGCGCGTCGTCGCTGGTCCAGGGCGTTCACTATTACAAGGACGCCGACCCGGACGTACGGGTCCCGGGCCTGATGCACGTGAAGTTCGGCGACTACCACGTCGGCGACGTCGAGTTCGTCGCGGCGTTCGACGTGGATGCCAAGAAGGTCGGCCGGGACCTCTCTGAGGCGATCGTCGCCAGCGAGAACAACACGATCAAGATCTGTGACGTGCCCCCCACGGGGGTGACGGTCCAGCGCGGCCATACCTTCGACGGCCTGGGTGAGTACTACCGGGAGATCGTCGAGGAGTCCGACGAGGCGCCCGTCGACGTGGTCCAGGTGCTCCGTGACAACCAGGTCGACGTCCTGGTCTCCTACCTGCCGGTGGGCTCGGAGGAGGCGGACCGCTTCTACGCGCAGTGCGCGATCGACGCCGGTGTCGCCTTCGTCAACGCGCTGCCGGTCTTCATCGCCTCCGACCCGGTGTGGGCGGAGAAGTTCACCGAGGCCGGGGTGCCGATCGTCGGTGACGACATCAAGTCGCAGGTCGGCGCCACGATCACGCACCGCGTGCTGGCCAAGCTGTTCGAGGACCGCGGGGTGGAGCTGCTGCGCACGTACCAGCTCAACTTCGGCGGCAACATGGACTTCATGAACATGCTGGAGCGCAAGCGGCTCCAGTCGAAGAAGATCTCCAAGACGCAGTCGGTCACCTCGCAGATCCCGCACGAGATGGGCAAGGCCGACGTGCACATCGGGCCGTCGGACCACGTGCCGTGGCTGGACGACCGGAAGTGGGCGTACGTGCGGCTGGAAGGGCGCTCGTTCGGCGACACGCCGCTCAACCTCGAGTACAAGCTTGAGGTCTGGGACTCGCCCAACTCGGCGGGGATCATCATCGACGCGGTGCGGGCCGCCAAGATCGCCCTCGACCGCGGGATCGGGGGGCCCATCCTCTCGGCTTCCTCGTACTTCATGAAGTCGCCGCCGAAGCAGTTCTCGGACGACGAGGCTCGGGAGTACGTCGAGAAGTTCATCAGGGGCGAGGTCGAGCGCTGACCCCTTCCTGATACGGCGCCGCGCCCCTCGCCCGAGGGGTGCGGCGTCACGCTACGGGCGTGCCGCAGCGGGCAGCTCGGACGGGGACGCGGGCTGCCAGGACGTCGGGTCGGCGCCGAGCTCGTCGAGCAGCGGCACCTGCTCCCTGCACCAGGGCGAGATCGCCAGCAGCCCGTTCAGCACCCCCTCGGCGAACTCCTTCCACGGCATCCACCGCGTCTCCCCCACCTCCTCGGGGTTGGGCACGACGGGCGAGGAGACCGTGACCCGGTAGACCGGGCAGAGCTCGTGCTCGACGATCCCGTTGGCCATGACGGCGCGGTAGGCGAAGGTCGGCAGCATCAGGTCGATGCTCTCCACCGCGAGCCCCAGCTCGTAGGAGAGCCGGCGCTCGACCGCCCGGTCCACCGGCTCGCCCGGCAGTGGGTGGCCGCAGCAGCTGTTGGTCCAGATCCCCGGCCAGGTGACCTTGCGGTCCGCCCGCCTGGTGAGCAGCACGCGGCCTTCATGGTCGAAGACATAGCTGGAGAACGCCAGATGAAGTGGCGTCTCGCGACCGTGCACCTCGGACTTGGGCGCGGTGCCGAGTGCATGGCCGGCGCTGTCGACCAGCACAACGTGTTCCTCAATCGTCACGCTATGAAGCGTACGAGATCACGCCGACCGCCCGGAACCCATGGGCCACCCGCAACCCGAACATCTCCCGGCATCGTAGGCGACGCGGAGGACTAGGCTTGCGGCGTGTCGTTCGTCGCCGACCTACGTGTCGTCCTGCGGGGCAGAGATTTCCGCCGGTTGTTCGCCACCCGGCTGATCTCCCAGTTCTCCGACGGGATCTTCCAGTTCGGCGTGACGGGGTTCGCCTTCTTCAGCCCCGAGAGCCAGACGACCGCGCTCGAGGTGGCCGCGGGGCTGGCCGTGCTGCTGCTGCCGTACAGCGTGCTCGGGCCCTTCGTCGGCGTGTTCATCGACCGCTGGTCGCGACGGCAGATCCTGGTGGTCGCGCCCATCGTGCGCGGCGCGCTCCTGCTGGTGACGGCGGGGCTGGTGGCCGCCGACGTGCCGGATCCGGTGTTCTACGCGGCGGCGCTCGGCGTGCTGGGGGTCAACAGGTTCTTCCTGTCCGCGCTCGGCGCCTCGCTGCCGCACGTGGTGCCGGCCGACCGGCTGATGGCGGCCAACGCGGTCGTCCCCACCTCCGGCACCGTGCTGACATTCGTGGGCGCGGGCGTCGGGTTCCTGCTGCGCGAGGTGTTCGGCGGCGCGGACCGGGGCGTCGCGCTGCTGCTGGTGACCTCCGGCGTGGTGTTCGGGCTGAGCGCGCTGGTGGCCCGGACGATGCGACGCGACCTGCTCGGCCCGCAGTACGACCCCAGGAAGCCGCAGGCACGCGAGGCCATGCGCAACGTGCTGATCGGGCTCGCGGACGGCGCGGGACACCTCCTACGCCACCGCGTGGCCGCCGCCACCGTGGGGGCGATGGCCGCGCACCGCTTCCTCTACGGCATGGCGACCGCGCTCGGCATCATCCTCTACCGCTACTACTTCACCGACGGCGACCCCGAGGCCGCCCTGCGCGGGGTCAGCCTGGTCGTGGCCACCTCCGGCGTCGGCTACTTCCTCGCCGTGATCATCACCCCGTACGCGACCGCGCGGTTCACGATCACGCGGTGGGTGTCGATCGCGCTGTCGGCGGCCGGGGTGCTGACGGCCGCGCTGGTGCTGCCGTTCCAGGAGTGGGGGCTGCCGGCCGCCGGGTTCGTGCTCGGGGTGGCCGGGCAGAGCGTCAAGATCTGCGCCGACACCACGGTCCAGCGCGACGTCGAGGACATCTACCTGGGCCGCGCGTTCTCCATCTACGACATGCTCTTCAACGGCATGTACGTGCTGGCCGCGGCCCTGGCGGCGGTGATCCTGCCCGCCAACGGCAAGTCCTACCTCGCCGTCGCGATCATCTCGGTCGGCTACCCCGTGGCGGCCGTCGCCTACCGGATGATCATCCGCCAAGGCCGTTCGACCGAGCCCACTCCGACAACGCCTCGGTAGCCGCCTCCTTGCCGATCATGCCCTTGTCGAGCCTGAGGTCGAGCAGGAACTTGTAGGCCCGCCCCACCACCGGCCCGGGACCGATGCCCAGGACGCGCTGGATCTCGTTGCCGTCCAGCTCAGGGCGGATCTTGGCCAGCTCCTCCTCCTCGGCGAGCCTGGAGATGCGCTCTTCGAGGTTGTCGTAGGTACGTGACAGCGCCGCCGCCTTGCGCTTGTTGCGCGTGGTGCAGTCGGCCCTGGTCAGCTTGTGCAGCCGGTCCAGCAGGTGACCGGCGTCGCGCACGTAACGGCGTACGGCGCTGTCGGTCCATTCCCCCGTGCCGTAGCCGTGGAAGCGCAGGTGCAGCTCCACCAGCCGCGCCACGTCCGACACCACGTCCTTGGGGAACTTCAGCTCCGTCATGCGCTTCTTGGTCATCTGCGCGCCGACCACCTCGTGGTGGTGGAACGACACCCGCCCGCCCGCCTCGTGGCGGCGCGTCTTCGGCTTGCCGATGTCGTGCAGGAGCGCCGCCCAGCGGAGGGGCCGGTCGGGCTTGCCGTCCTCCTCCTGCGCGATGGCCTGGTCGAGCACGGTCAGCGTGTGCTCGTAGACGTCCTTGTGGCGGTGGTGCTCGTCGATCTCCAGGCGGAGCTTGGGCAGCTCGGGCAGCACGTGCGCGGCCAGCCCGGTCTCGACGAGCAGCCGCAGGCCCTCGCGCGGGTTGGCGCCGCAGATGAGCTTGTCGAGCTCGTCGCGGATGCGCTCGGCCGAGACGATCTCGATGCGCTCGGCCATCTCGGTCATCGCCGCCACGGCCTGCTCGTCCACGCGGAACCCGAGCTGCGAGGCGAACCTGGCGGCCCGCAGCATGCGCAGCGGGTCGTCGCCGAAGGACTGCTCGGGGGTGCCCGGGGTGCGCAGCACCTTGGCCCGCAGGTCGTCGAGCCCGCCGTAGGGATCGACGAACTCGTGCCCGGGCAGCCGCACGGCCATCGCGTTGACCGCGAAGTCGCGCCGCTCCAGGTCCTCCTCGAGCGTCTCGCCGTACATGACCTCGGGCTTGCGCGACTTCGGGTCGTACGACTCGCTCCGGTACGTCGTGACCTCGATCAGCCAGCTGCCCTTGCGCAGCCCGACGGTGCCGAAGTCGATGCCGATCGTCCACACGGAGTCGGCCCAGTCCCTGACGATCTCCAGCACCCGCTCGGGGCGGGCGTCTGTGGTCAGGTCGAGGTCGTTGCCGATGCGGCCGAGCAGCAAGTCGCGTACGGGCCCGCCGACCAGGGCGAGCTCGTGCCCCTGCGCGGCGAAGAGGCGGCCGAGCTCGTCGGCCACCGGTGCGATCTTGCGGAACAGGTCCGTCATGGCCCGTCGCTGGCTGTCAGTCAGAGTTGAGTCGGACAAGCGGATTGGTCCTTCTTGTGCTGCCGAAACATATCCCCCGAGCCACACCGGGTCGGGGTTACCGTCGGTCTTGGGACCGTCGGGGGCCATGGAACAAGGCAAGGAGGACTATATGAAGGACGCCCTCGCGATCCACCGCTGGCTCCTCGCACACCAGGTCCATCATGAGATCGTACGCCTTCCGCGCCCCATGACTTGCGCGGAAGATCTGCCGGAGGCGGTCTCAGCGGCACCCGACAGGTGCCTGATGGTCACTGTGCTGGAGGTCGCCACGAGGGTCGGCCGCGAGGTCGTCATCGCGTTCACCTCCCCCGTGTCGGCGCCGCCACCGCTGGGAGCCATCGGCGGAGTGCTGGGTGTACGCCGGGTGCGTCCGGCCCCGGCCCACGTGGTCAACGCGGCCACCGACTACGCGAGCGGGCTGGTGTGCCCGCTGCTACTGCCGGAGTCGCTGCCCATGTTCATCGACGACCGGCTGCTGGAGGAGGACGATCCGGTCTACACGGCCACCGGCGAACGGCACACCGCACTCGCCTTGCGCGCGCTCGACCTGTTGGCACTCCTGCCAGGCAAGATGGTCGACCTCCGCGCAAAAGGATCACGTGAGGCGGTCGCGCGGCGGCACTGAGCCCGTACCATTGCGGGCGTGCGTCGTCGTACTCCAGCTCGGGCATTCGCGTGATCCGTAAGGCCACGCTGCTCTTCGCGTTGCTCGCCTTCACCGTGGTGGCGACCGCGCCGGGCGCGGCTGCCACGAAGATCACGAAGGCGAGCGACATCTCCATCTCGATTTCGTCGATCTCGCCGCAGCCGTCGACCGCGCGGGCCGATGTGATCAAGTTCACCGGCACGCTGCGCAACAACTCCGGCGCGCCGATGAACGGCCTGAGCGTACGCCTGCGTTACCAGCCGCAGAAGTTCGCCGACCGCGCCACCCTGGCCGCCTACGAGAGCGACCAGAACCCCGCGACACTCCCGGGCTACGTCTCCCCCACCTCCCGCTTCGACGTCCAGGCACTGGCCGCGGGCGCCCAGGTGACCTGGACGTTCATCGCGACGCCCGCGCAGCTCACCTCCCCCGCGATCCCCTCGTTCGGGGTCTACCCGGTGGCCGTGGAAGTGGCCCAGTTCAACGCGGGGATCACCGCGCAGCGCACGTACGTCACCTACGCGCCGCCCACGGTGCCGAAGCTGCCGCGCAACAAGCTCGCCATCGCCCTGCCCGTCATCGACCAGCCGCACCGGGCGACCGACAGCCCCCTGTTCCTGGACGACAAGCTGAGCCAGTCGGTCACCGGCAAAGGGCGGCTCGCCGACCTGGCGCGCATCGCGCAGGCGGCTTCCGAGAAGGTCAGCTGGTTCATGGAGCCCGGCCTGCTCGACGACCTCACCACGATGTCGAAGGCGAAGTACCAGGTCAAGACCAAGGACGGCGTCCAGGACAGACCGGCAAGCGCCGAGGCCGCGAGCTGGCTGACGACCATGCGCACCGCGCTGGCCGCCTCTTCGGTGTTCGCGGTCCCGTACGCCGATCCCGACGTGGCCGCGCTCGCGCACCAGGGGCTGGACGCGCAGACCGGCAAGGCCATCACGCTGGGCAAGCAGCGGCTCGGGGCACTGCTCGGCCACGAGGTCAAGACGGACGTCAACTGGCCGCCCGCGGGCATGCTCGACGCCGACGCGCTCGACCTGCTCTCTGTCAGCACGGACAAGGTCGACAAGGTCCTGCTCAACCCCACCAACCTGCCGCCGCAGCCGCCCGTGCCGTTCACGCCGGACGCCGCCGCCACGCTCGACTCGGTGAACGGGCCCATCACCGCGTTGGTGGCCGACGCCGGGCTGAGCAAGCTGTTCGAGCCGGCGGCCGGCACATCCACGCTGCTCAGCACGCAACGCTTCATCGCCGAGACCGCGATGATCGCCGCGGAGCCCGGCCAGACGTCGCCCAGGTCGATCGTCATCGCCCCGTCGCGCCGCTGGGACCCCAATCCGAAGCTCGTCACCGCGCTGCTGAAGGCCGCCGGCAAGCTGCCCTGGCTGCGGCTGACCCCGCTGGAGTCGCTGAAGCCGACGAAGCTGGCCGTCCCGCGCGCCGGTCTGACCTACACCGATCAGAACCGCAAGGACGAGCTGACTGCGAAATACCTCGCCCCGGTCAAGGACGTCACCGCGAAGGCGCAGCTCACCTCCCTGATCACGCAGGACAAGGTGCCGTCGGCCTTCGACGCGGCGGTGCTCAGACTGACCTCGTCGGCCTGGCGCAACAACACCCGCGTGGGCCGCTCGGCGTACAAGCTGGTCAGCACGGCGGTGACCGACCAGATCAAGCAGATCCAGATCACCGGGTCGGGCCCCAACCGGACGCGCACGCTGGCGGGCAGCAGCGGCGTGATCCCGATCAGCGTCAAGAACGAGCTGGGCGTGCCGATCGCCCTCTTCATCGACGTCACGTCCAACAACCTCGAGCTGTTGCAGGTCACCCCCCTGCCGAAGGACGAGCCGACGACGATCGGCTCTCGGCAGAGCGGCACGGTCCAGGTGCGGATGAACGCCGTTCCCGGCACAAGCGGCGACGCGACGGTGACCGTCCAGCTCAGGACCGCCGACGGCCAGCCGTACGGCGAGCCGCAGCGGCTGACCATCCGCACGACCGGCTACACCGGGATCGCCTCGGTGATCGTGGGCGCCGCGCTGACCGTGATGCTCGCCGCCGTGGTGACGCGGGTGCTGCGACGCAGGTCAGAACGGAAGCTCGCGCGCGCAGCCAAGACCCGGGAGAGTGAGACCGTATGAGCCGCATGCTTCGGGCCAGCGCCGTCATGGCGGCGGGCACGATGGTGTCCAGGGTCACGGGGTTCGTGCGGACCATGGTGCTGGCCTACGCCATCGGCACGTTCGCGCTGGGTGACGCCTACAACGCGGCGTACGCGATCCCGTACAGCATTCTCGACCTGCTGCTGCTCGGCGTGCTGAGCAGCGTCGTGGTACCGATGATCGTCCGCGCACAGCAGCACGACCCCGACGGAGGCCAGGCGTACGAGCAGCGGCTGCTGACGCTCTCCGCGGTGGCGCTGATCGCGGTGGCGGTGGTGGCGGTGTTCGCCGCGCCGCTGCTGATCGACCTCTACACCGGCTGGGCGCCGACCAGTCCCCAATACGTGGCCGCGGTCACGCTGGCCCGCTTCATCCTGCCGCAGCTCGCCTTCTTCGGCGTCGGCGCGGTGGCCGGCGCCATCCTCAACACCCGCGACCGCTACGGCGCTCCCATGTGGGCTCCCGTGGCCAACAACCTGGTCGTCATCGGCGTGTTCCTGATCTACGTCCTGCTGGGCTTCGGCAGCGACGTCAACATGGTCGGCACCGGTGGCCTCGCGCTGCTCGGCCTGGGCACCACGGTGGGCATCGTGGCCCAGGCGGTCATCCTCATCATCGCGCTCAAGCGGGTGGGGTTCGCCTTCGTGCCGCGCTTCGACCTGCGCAACGCCCGGCTGGGCGAGATGGGCAGGGCGGGCGTCTGGACGATCGGCTACGTGATCGTCACCCAGCTCGGCTTCATGCTGACCACCAATCTCGCCAGCACGGCGGGAGACGTGGTGGAGGGCCACGGCATCAGCCCGTACACGCTGGCGTTCCAGCTCTTCCAGCTCCCGTACGGCGTCATCGGCGTCTCGGTGATCACGTCCATGCTGCCCCGGATGAGCAGGGCCGTCGGCGAAGGGCGGCTCGACGACGTGCGCAGCGAGTTCGGGTCGAGCGTGCGGCTGATCTGCTCGCTCATGGTGCCGGTGTCGCTGCTGCTCATGGTGCTCGGGCCGGCGATCACCGTGCCCATCTACGGCCACGGCGCCAACAGCGTGGCCGACGCCGTCTACATCGGCAACGTGCTGCAGGTGTACGGCCTCGCGCTGGTGCCGTTCTCGCTGTTCCAGCTGCTGCTGCGGGTCTTCTACAGCTTCGGCGACACCCGCACGCCGGTGTTCATCGGCGCGGGCACGACGGCGGTCAACGCGGCCCTCATGCTGCTCTTCAACGCGCTGCTGCCGGCCCGCTACACCGTGATGGGGCTGGCGCTCGCGTACGCCATCGCGTACGCGCTGGGTGGGCTCGCCGCCTGGTGGCTGGCCAGCCGCCGGGTCCGAGGGCTGGGCGGCTGGACCATCGGCATGGCGCTGACCAGGATGTATCTCGCGGCCATGCCCACCGCCGCGGTGGCCCTGGCGGCGGTCTGGGTGGTCACGGGGGTGTTCACCGGGCTAGGGTTCGTCAACTCCCTGATCGTGCTGGCCGTGGGCGGGGGTCTGGGATTGCTGCTCTATCTCGGCGTCGCCCACAGAATGCGCATCCCGGAGGTCAATTCCATCGTTGGGATGGTCGCGGGGCGGGTAGGTCGGTAAAGAACGCGGGCCGATTCCACTCGGCACTACCATGGAGCCCGACACGCGCGAATGGAAGCAGGAGGGGCGTGGGCGGATCCACCCGGCATAGCGTGCCTTCGTGGGACACCACCACGCAGGTGATTCAAGTCATGAGCACGCCCGATCGGCCTAGCGGAGTGAGCCTGTGAGCACGTCGGCCGTCGAACCCGGCACCCGTCTGGCCGAGCGTTTCCGGCTCGAGGACCGCGTCAGCGAGTCCGACGGCGCCACGCTGTGGAAGGCCATCGACGAGATACTCGCGCGTCCCGTGGCCGTCCACACGTTCGCGCCCGACTTCCCCCGCGTCCACGAGGTCGTCACGGCCGCCCGCGCCGCGAGCCGGCTGACCGACCCGCGCCTGACGCAGGTGTTCGACGCCGCGGAGGAAGAGAAGGCCGCGTACGTCGTCAGCGAGTGGGTCACCGGCGAGTCCCTGACCGATCTGCTCGCCTCCGGCCCGCTGGAGCCCGAGCGGGCGGCCGGGCTGGTGGCCGAGGCGGCGGAGGCGCTCGCGCACGCCCACGAGGCGCAGCTCTACCACCTGTGCCTGCGCCCGTCCCACCTGGTGTGGACGACCGGCAACACGGTCAAGGTGCTCGGCGTGGCCGTCGACGCGGCGCTGTCCGGGCTCACCACCGACCAGCCGGCGCTCGACGACGCCGAGGGCCTCGGCCGGCTGCTGTACGCGGGGCTGACCGGCCACTGGCCGGGCGACGAGGAAGAGGGCGGACTGCCCGCCGCCCCCATGACCGACGGTCACTTCTGCACACCCCGCCAGGTCACCGCCGGGGTGCCGAGCTACCTCGACACGGTCACCGTACGCGCGTGCCTGCCCGAGGCCCGCAAGGGCCAGGGCGCGCTGGCCAGCCCGTCCCAGGTCGCCGAGGCGCTGGCCGACGTGGCCAGACCCATGCCGATCCCGATCTCCTACCCCTCGGCCCCCGCGGTGGCCTCCGCCTCCCTCACCGAGGGCCTCGACATCGCGCACCGCCAGCAGCTCACGGTCCCGCCGCTGCCGCCCACGCCGCGTCCCCCGCGTAACGGCGGCGGCAGCACGCTCAACCGGGTGCTGATGACGCTGGTCGTGCTGCTCGTCATCGCAGCCGTCGGAGTCGGCGCCTGGACGATCGGCCGCAGCCTGGGCAGCCCGACCACGCCCGAGGCGAAGGGCGGCACCCCCAGCTCCTCCACGTCGGCCTCGGCCGAGGCCCAGGTGGTCAAGCCGAAGAAGGCGCAGGGATTCGACCCGCTCGGCGACAAGGACGAGAAGTCCGACATGGCCGATCTGGCCATCGACGGCAAGCCCAGCACCCTGTGGAAGACGGAGGGCTACACCAGCGCGGACCTGGGCAACCTCAAGGAGGGCGTCGGCCTGCTGCTCGACATGGGCAAGTCCATGCAGATCAGCGATGTGGTCGCTACGCTGTCCAATGCTCCGGGTGCGACGGTCGAGCTCAAGGTGGGCGACTCGCCGGAGCTCGGCTCACTGAAGACGGTGGCCACCGAGAAGAACGCGGCAGGCAAGACCACGTTGGCTCCTGATCAGCCGGCAACCGGTCAGTACGTTTTGATCTGGTTTACTCGTGTTCCGGCAGATGCGGGCAACTTTCATGGCACCATCTATGAAGTAGTGGTGCATTCTCCCGGATCGGCATAATCAGGAATCCCTCTTGTGAACTCCCCACCCGAGACACCCTCAGCAGCGGAGCGGCCGGCGGTCACAGACGCCGAGCTGCTGACCGCGCATATCAACGGGGATCCACACGCCTTCAGCGAAATCGTCAAGAGACACCGCGACCGTATGTGGGCGGTCGCCCTGCGTACGCTCGGTGACCCTGACGAGGCCGCCGACGCCGTGCAGGACGCCTTCGTCTCCGCCTACCGCAAGGCCGCCACGTTCCGCGGCGAGGCGGCCGTCACAACGTGGCTCCACCGGATCGTGGTCAACGCCTGCCTCGACCGGATGCGCCGTAAATCGGTCCGACCCGTCGCGGACGACGAGTTGATCGAGGCCGCCGAGCGGGAGTCCCCGCTGCCTGACCAGACCCTCGAGCGCGAGGTCTCGATGGAGGTTTCGGCCGCGCTCAAACTGCTGCCCAGCGACCAGCGGGCGGCGCTGGTGCTCGTCGACATGATGGGCTACTCGGTCGAAGACGCAGCTCAGGTGCTCCAAGTGCCGAGCGGCACGGTGAAGAGCAGGTGCGCGCGAGGGCGCGCGAAACTTGCCCCAATTCTTTCGCATCTGCGGAACCGATCGGACCTCAATCGCGTCTCATCCGCGAAGGGAGCAGAACTTCGTGACGGGTGATACGCACTACGATCTGGAAATCCTGGCCGAGTTGGCCGAGGGTCTCCTAGACGTCGACACGGCGCGCCAGGTCCGCGGGCATCTCGCGGTCTGCGACCCCTGTGGGGAGCTTCTGGCAGACCTGGCGGCGGTTCGCGAGGTGCTCGCGGCGACCCCCACACCGGCCATGCCGATGGGTGTCGCACTGCGCATCGACAAGGCTTTGGCCGCCGAGGCGGACTCCCGGCGGGGAGGTGTCGGCCTCGTGGAACCACCCGACTGGGATGAGCTCATGCGGGACTCCCCGTGGGAGCGACCAGTCGAGGTTGCCACTGAAGAGGCCCCCCAACCGGCCCCAGAACCGGTACGCCTCGGAGTCGTCTCCGACGACGGCACGATCGTCCCGGCCAGGCGCCGGGCCTCGCGGCGGCGCCGATGGGCGATGCCCGCGATCGCTGCCGCGGCGGCCGCCGCGGTGGTGGGCGCGGTCGTGACCTCGACCAGCCTGCTGGTGAGCGCCGGCGGTGGCAGCGGGGCTCCGAAGGGTGGTGTCCAGGCGCAGCCCGCGCCCCAGACCACGGCCCCCTCCAAGGACCACTCGCGGGCCAAGTCGTACGGGCTGACCGACAGCGGCCACAACTACAGCGACCAGGACCTGCGTCAGCCGCTCGAAGGCATGTTCGGCTTCCAGCGCATGGTGCTCGACGGCTCCGACGACGCCGGCAAGGTCGACAAGTGCGTGAGCCGGGTGGCGAGCCGGTCGAAGCTGCCGACGTACGCGGTGGACCAGGGCCAGTACAACGGACAGGAGGCCCTCATCGTGGCTTCCTGGAAGGACAAGGCCACGCAGAAGCTGCGCATCGACATCGTGGACCCGTTCAACTGTAAGAACCTCCGAAAGCCCGCTCTGGGCCACTGGTAGGCAGAGCACGTGTAAAGAGCCCGCCCTGGCGGGCTCTTTCGCTTTGTGGGGGTTCAGTGGGTGGGCGTCGTGTGCAGGGCCGGGAATCACGGCGGCCTAGGATCTGTTGAGGCGGGTGCAACAGCAGACGAGGAAGGCGTGGAGCGTTGAGCGACGTTCGTAACGTGATCATCATTGGATCCGGCCCAGCTGGCTACACCGCGGCCGTCTATTCCGCGCGCGCCGAGCTCAAGCCGCTGGTCTTCGAGGGCTCCGTCACAGCCGGCGGCGCTCTCATGAACACCACCGACGTGGAGAACTTCCCCGGGTTCCCCGACGGCATCATGGGCCCCGATCTCATGGACAACCTGCGTAAGCAGGCCGAGCGGTTCGGTGCCGAGCTGGTGGCCGACGACGTGGTCGAGGTGGACCTGGAGGCCAACCCCAAGGTCGTCAAGACCCACACCGACACCTACTACGCCAAGTCCGTCATCCTGGCGATGGGTTCGGGTTACCGGGAGCTCGGCCTGGAGAACGAGAAGCGCCTGTCGGGGCACGGCGTGTCCTGGTGTGCGACCTGTGACGGCTTCTTCTTCCGCAACAAGGACATCGTGGTCGTCGGCGGCGGCGACACGGCGATGGAGGAGGCCACGTTCCTGACCAGGTTCGGCCGCATGGTGACCGTGGTGCACCGCCGCGACGAGCTGCGGGCCAGCAAGATCATGCAGGAGCGGGCGTTCGCGAACGACAAGATCCGCTTCGTCTGGGACTCCGAGGTCGTGGACGTGCTCGGCGACACTCACGTCGAGGCCGTGAAGCTGCGCAACGTCAAGACCGGCGAGGAATGCGAGCTGGCCACTGACGCGTTGTTCCTGGCCATCGGGCACGATCCGCGTACCGAGCTGGTCAAGGGGCAGATCGATCTCGATGAGGACGGCTACGTCAAGGTGGCCTCGCCCTCCACGGCGACCAACATCGACGGCGTGTTCGCCGCGGGAGACGTCGTCGACCACACCTACCGCCAGGCCATCACCGCCGCCGGCACCGGCTGCGCGGCCTCGCTCGACTCCGAGCGCTGGCTGGCCCACACCGAGAAGTAAGTAAGGAGCGCACCGTGAAGGCTGTCACCGACGCCTCTTTCGCAGCTGACGTACTCAAGAGCGACAAGCCCGTGCTGGTCGATTTCTGGGCCGAGTGGTGCGGCCCGTGCCGTCAGGTCGCGCCCATCCTCCAGGAGATCGCCAACGAGCACGGCGACAAGCTGGAGATCGTCAAGCTCAACATCGACGAGAACCCGGAGGTTCCGCGCCAGTACGGTGTGCTCCAGATCCCGACGATGAACGTCTACAAGAACGGAGAGGTCGTGAAGCAGATCATCGGCGCCAAGCCGAAGGCCATGCTGCTGCGCGAGCTCGACGGCATCATCTGACCCGCTCTCCCGCGGTCGCGCCCGGCCCCCCGCCCTCTGTGGTGGGGGGCTTTCGCGTTCTCTGTTGTACGGCGCTGAGTGGTCGTCAGACGGGACGTAGGGCGCGTTCCGGACTCATGGAGCCCAGGAGCCGCTCCAAGGCCACCTCGACGTCCTCACGCCACGAGACGGCGGTCTTGAGCTCAAGCCGGAGCCGCGGGAATCGCAAATGCGGACGAACCGTCTTAAAACCAACAGAAAGGAAGTATTCCGCCGGAACTACGCAACTAGGCTCTTCCCACTTGAGGTCGCCAAAAGCTTCAATGGCTTTCACCCCGCGCCTGGTCAAGTCTTTGGCCACGCCCTGGATGAGCATTCGCCCCAGCCCGCCACCCGAGAACTCCGGAATGATGTGCGCCGTCATGAGCAGCACCGCGTCGGCGCTGACCGGCGAGGTGGGGAAGGCCACGGAACGAGGGCTGTAGAGCGGCGGGCTGTAGAGCACGAACCCCGCGGGGACCCCGTCGACGTACACGATTTTGCCGCAGCTGCCCCATTCGAGCAGTGTGCCGGAGATCCAGGCCTCCTTCTCCAGCGTCGGATCGCCCGACTCCACCGCCCGCTCCCCGCTGACCGGATCGAGCTCCCAGAACACGCACCGTCGGCAGCGCCGAGGCAGATCTTCGAGATTGTCCAGGGTTATGTTGACCAGCCGGCGCGACAACTACGGCCCCCCTGTCGTTGACCCGGAAAAACGCGCGAAAACCGCGTCCACAGGTGGCATCGTAGCCCAGTGGAGATGCCGCCAGCGGACACCACGACGGTCGAGCCCGTCACGGGCGACATGTCCGGTTAGCGTAATCTGGTATTTCAGTCCGATATGACACCTAGGAGGTGGGCCGTGACAGGAGAGCTGGATCACGGTCAGACACCCGCGACTCAAGGGTCGCGCATCGACGCATACGTCGATCGGTACGCCGCGCGAGCTACCGGGATGGTCGCCTCCGAGATCCGAGCTCTTTTCGCCGTCGCGTCGAGGCCCGAGGTGGTCTCGCTCGCGGGCGGCATGCCGTACGTCACGGCTCTTCCCCTCGACATGGTCGGCGAGCTGGTCTCCGACCTCGTCACCAGGCGCGGCCCCGTCGCGCTGCAGTACGGTTCCGGCCAGGGAGACCCGCACCTGCGTGAGCAGATCTGCGAGGTCATGCGGCTGGAGGGGATCCACGCCGGGGCGAACGACGTGGTCGTCACCGTCGGGTCGCAGCAGGCGCTCGACCTGATCACCCGCATCTTCATCGACCCGGGCGACGTGGTGCTCGCCGAGGGCCCCTCGTACGTGGGCGCGCTGGGCACGTTCGCCGCCTATCAGGCCAAAGTCGTTCATATCGCTATGGACGATCAGGGCATCGTGCCCGAGTCGCTGGCTCAGACCATCTACGCGCTGGAGACGGCCGGGGCGCCCATCAAGTTCCTCTACACGATCCCGACCTTCCACAACCCCGGCGGCGTCACCCTGAACATCGCCCGCCGGCAGCAGGTGCTCGACATCTGCCAGCGGGCCGGGGTCCTGATCATCGAGGACAACCCGTACGGGCTGCTCGGGTTCGACGGGGAGCCCATGCGGGCCCTGCGGGCCGACAATCCGGACGGCGTCGTCTACCTGGGGTCGTTCTCCAAGACGCTCGCCCCCGGCTTCCGCGTCGGCTGGGCGCTGGCCCCGCACGCCATCCGCGACAAGCTCGTGCTGGCCATGGAGTCGGCCGTGCTCTCGCACTCCTCGTTCACCCAGCTCGCCGTGGGCCAATATCTGGCCACGCAGCCGTGGCAGGAGCAGATCAAGACGTTCAGGGAGCTCTACCGTGAGCGCCGCGACGCGCTGCTGGACGCGCTCGACTCCCTGATGCCCCCCGAGGTGACGTGGACCCGTCCCGCCGGGGGCTTCTTCGTCTGGGCGAGCCTGCCGGAAGGGCTCGACTCGAAGGCCATCCTGCCGCGGGCGGTGGCCGAGCGGGTGGCGTTCGTCCCGGGGACCGGGTTCTACTCGGACGGGAGCGGCGCCCGGCACATGCGGCTCTCGTACTGCTACCCGGAGCCTGACCGGATCCGGGAAGGGGTGCGGCGGCTGGCCGGCGTGATCGAGCAGGAGATGCAGCTGCGCGACACGTTCGGCACCGGCTCGGTCCGCGACCACCTGGGCGTCGACACTCCCGGCCCCGATCTGGCCTAGCGCCGCTTCTCGGGCGGGGCCTGCCGGCCCCGCCCCCTCCGCATGCCGCCGGGCGGACGCGCCATGGCCTCGGCACCGTGCCTGGCGACGACGCCATGGCGGTACGGTTGGACAGCGGCGCGTGCGATCAGCGGAGGAGAAGTGATGAGCGATCTGGGCCACGTGCTCGTGCTGGCCGGAGGTCTCTCCTACGAGCGAGAGGTGTCGCTTCGCTCCGGTCGCCGAGTCAGCGAGGTGCTGCGTGCGGCGGGCGTCGATGTGGAGACCCGTGACACCGACGCTTCCCTCGTGCCGTCGATCCTCGCGGACCCGCCGGACGCCGTGTTCGTGACGCTGCATGGTGGCGCGGGCGAGGACGGCGCGATCCGTTCCGTCCTGGAGCTGCTCAACGTCCCGTACGTGGGCGCCGACCCGGACGCGTGCCGGGTCGCGTTCGACAAGCCCACCGCCAAGGCCGTCGTGCGCTCCGTCGGCCTGCGGACGCCCGAGTCGGTCACGCTGCCGAAGGAGACGTTCCACGACCTCGGCGCCACAGTGGTGCTGGGCCGCATCGTGGAGCGCCTCGGCCTCCCCCTGTTCGTCAAGCCCGCCCGGGGCGGGTCGGCGCTGGGCGCCTCCATCGTCCGTACGGCGGAGGAGTTGCCCGCCGCGATGGTCGGCTGCTTCGCGTACGGCGACACGGCGCTGATCGAGCGCTACGTGGATGGCGTCGAGGTCGCGGTCTCCGTCGTCGACCTGGGCAACGGCCCGGTGGCCCTGCCGGCCGTGGAGATCGTCCCGGACGAGGGCGTCTACGACTACGCGGCCCGCTACACGGCCGGGCACACGGAGTTCTTCGCTCCCGCCCGCCTTTCGGCCCAGGCGGCCGCGGCCTGTGCGGAGACGGCGGTGACCGCCCACACGGCGCTCGGTCTCCGTGACGTCTCCCGTACGGATCTGATTGTCGACGCGGCCGACATCCCACATTTCCTGGAGGTCAACGTGGCACCGGGGATGACGGAGACATCGCTCCTGCCAATGGCCGCCGAAGCCGCGGGCCAGGACCTGGGCGACCTCTGCCGCACCCTCCTCCAGAACGCGGCCTCCCGCTCCCACGCCTGACCCTCTCGCACAGCATGGCGCGGTGAGCCCGGCCGATGGTGCCGGTCCACCAGCACGTCCCGTCGCCACGGCGGGCACCTTGGAGCTTCCGGCGCCTGCTTCCAGAGAGCGACCCAATGAGGCGCCACGCAGACGGCCGACCGCTACGACGCCTGGTCCCCAGAGGACGGCTCTACACAAACGGCCGACCGCTACGGTGCCTGGTCCGCCGCCCCTCCCCTCAGCAGAGGGGGCGCGCCGTCGTCGGACTCGGCACTGCACTGCCCGATGCGACGGCACGGGGACGCGGTAGCTCGTGGTGCGCCCACTCCATGCCCCTCGCGCCCGCTGGTGCCGGACGGACGACAGGGCCGGGCGTCTGTCGAGGGCGAGTAAGTAGCCTTGCTGTGTGCTGATCGATTCGATGTACCCGAAGAGCTTCGCCAGCGACAACCACGCGGGCGTGCACCCGAGCGTCCTGGAAGCCATAGCCGCCGCCAACCACGGAGACGCGCCCGCCTACGGTGACGACAGGTGGACCTCGGTGTTCGAGGACAAGATCAAGGAGGCGTTCGGCTCGGGCGCCGAAGGGTTCGCAGTGCTCAACGGGGCGGGCGCCAACATGGTCGGGCTGTCCTTGACGCTCGGCCGCTACAGCTCGATTCTCTGCGCCGACAGCGCCCACATCGCCACCCATGAAACGGGAGCGGCAGAGCGCCTGCTCGGCGTCAAGCTGGTGACGATCCCCACCGAGCAAGGCAAGCTCCGCCCGAACGACATCAAGTCACAGCTGAACGTGATCGGCAATCCGCACATCCCCCAGCCCTCGGTCGTCTCCATCTCTCAAGTCACGGAGCTCGGCACCTGCTACTCCCCCGACGAAATCGCCGCCCTCGCGGAGACCGCACATGAGGCGGGCCTGCGCCTCCATGTGGACGGCGCCCGGCTCGCCAACGCCGCCGCCTACCTCGGCTGCGACCTGAAGTCCATCACTGCGGACGTCGGCGTTGACGTGTTCAGCTTCGGCGCCACCAAGAACGGCGCCCTCGCCGCGGAGGCGGTGGTCGTCCTCGACTCCTCGCTGGCTCCTGGCATCCCCTACCTCCGCCGCCAGTCGCTTCAGCTCGCCTCGAAGATGCGGTTCATCTCGGCTCAACTGTCGGCGCTGTTGACGGACGGCCTCTGGCGCGAGAACGCGTCGCACGCCAACAAGATGGCCGCCCGGCTCGCGGACGGCATAGCCGATCTGCCCGGCGTCTCCCTGACCTACCCGGTCCAATCCAACGCCGTCTTCGCCACCCTTCCGCCCGCCCTCGCGGAGGGCCTCAGGAGCCACTACCTCTTCCACTACTGGGACGAGGCCGCAGGCATCGTCCGGTGGATGACGGCTTTCGACACGACCCCGGAGCACGTGGACGACTTCCTGGGCGACATCCACAAGGCCGCCCTCACGTAGACGCCGTGACCGCACCGGCCGCTGTTTCACGTGAAACACGCTCCCCGCTCAGCTCCCTGTTTCACGTGAAACAGCGGCCGCCGCGAAGGGACGCCCCCGCACTGTCGACCGCGAGAGAGCGGGCGCCGCGTTTCACGTGAAACATAGGTTCCGCCTGCAGTGGCTTTGGTTTCACGTGAAACACGGAATGAAAGGCCGGTCAGTCTTCGGCTTCTCTCATCGCGCGAACGGCCTCCGGCGCCATGGTGCCGATAATGCGCTCAAGGTCGTCGATGGTGGCGAACTCTACGACGATGCGGCCCTTGCGCCGCCCCAGGTCTACCTTCACCTTGGTCTCGAAGTGATCCGAGAGACGGTCGGCGAGGTGCGTCAGGCCGGGTGCCGTGGGCTTGGCCACCTGGCGTTCGCGCGCGGGCTTCCCGGCCGCCTTGGCGCTCCCCATCGCGACGATCTCCTCCACCGCGCGCACCGAGAGGAGCTCTGCCACAATGCGCTTGGCCAGCTGTATCTGCTCCTCTGGGCTGCTGAGGCCGAGGAGCGCCCGGGCGTGGCCCGCGCTGATGACGCCGGCGGCCACCGTGCGCTGGACTTCGGGAGGGAGGTTCAGGAGACGGAGGGTGTTGGTGATGTGCGAGCGAGAGCGGCCGACCTTCTGGGCCAGCTGCTCGTGCGTCGCCTGGAAGTCATCGAGGAGTTGCTGATAGGCGGCGGCTTCTTCAAGGGCGTTCAGTTGCTCACGCTGAAGGTTCTCAATGAGCGCGTCCCGGAGAAGATCGGTGTCCTGGGTGTTGCGGACGATCGCCGGAACCGCGTCCAACCCGACCTGCTGACAGGCTCGCCAGCGCCGCTCCCCCATGATCAACTCGTACTGGCCGCCTCCGACGGGCCGGACCACGATCGGCTGCAGGAGGCCGACCTCGCGGATGGAGGCCGCCAACTCCTCAAGACGCTCATCGTCAAAGACCTCACGCGGCTGGCGCGGGTTGGGGACGATCGCGTCGAGCGCGACCTCCTTGAAGTACGCTCCGGCGATCGGCTTCGGACCCGTCTCCCCCGTTGAACCGTTCGACGAGGCCGGCGCCGTCCCCGAACCGTCAACGATGGGACCGGTCGGGATGAGCGCCCCGAGCCCCTTGCCCAATCCCCGCCGCTGCTGACTCACTGCGTCTCCTCATCCACCCGGTCGATTCCGGTCACTCCAGGAGAGGTTACCGTTGCACGCCCCGCCCGGTGCCCCCTCGCCACACACGGACCGGCGGTATTTACACCGACACGGCCACAAACCCGCCAACCAACCGACCAAGCTGACCCAACGGGCGACTCTGCCTCCGGTCACATCCGCCGGGGAAGCCCTCACACTCCTCCGCCGCAGCCACCTCACCGCCCCGCTGTCTCACGAGCCCACCCCTCCGGCTCAGGGGCACATGGCACGTGGTGTCGCGGCCCGCAGTGTCGCGGCCCGTCGCATCCCGGCCCGTCACATCAGGGGCCATCGCGTCACGGCCCATCGCGCCTCGGCCCATCGCGTCGCGGGGCCGCCGTTTCGCCTGCGCGCGATCTGGCTGTGCCGTCCTCATGGTGGGGGCGCCGGTGGCGTGGAGCAGCGCAGCGCCGTCTCAGCGCCGGCGGGGGCGGCAGTGTCATCGTGGCGATGCATCGGCGCCGTCTCCGTGCAGCTAGGCCAACGCCGTCTCTGTGGTCGTTCGCTGGCGCCGCCTCCGCGGCGCTAGGCCGGCGCCGTCATCGTGACGGTGGCTGACGTCGTCTCACTGGCGGCGGGGTGGCGGCGGGCCGGCGCCGTCTCCGTGGTGGCGATGGGCCGCTCGTTGAAGCGGTGGAGGCTTCTCCTCAGGACCGCTGCGGGATGCCTACCCGCACGCGAAAACACCGCGACAGCATGCAGAACATCCGTGGCGGCATACAAGCAAGCGGGCCCGACGGAACGCACCGGGGCCGGGTGTGTTCTCTCGGCGTGGGTTCAGAGTCGAAGGGGGGCTGCGGCGAGGGCCGGTCAGGACACGGTGGCGCGGTGGGCGATTTCGCGGGCCGCGTCCATGTACGCCATCGCCCCGCTCGACCCCGGATCATAGGTCATCACCGACTGCCCATAGCTTGGCGCCTCGGACAGGCGGACGCTGCGCGGGATCACCGTGTTGAGCACCGTGTCACCGAAGTGCGCCCGCACCTCGTCCGCCACCTGAGAGGCCAGACGGGTGCGCCCGTCGTACATCGTCAGGACGATGGTCGAGAGCTTCAGCGTCGGGTTGAGGTGGGCCCGGATCAGGTCCACGTTCCTGAGGAGTTGCCCGAGGCCCTCCAGGGCGTAGTACTCGCACTGGATGGGGATCATGACCTCGTCCGCCGCCACCAACGCGTTCACCGTCAGCAGGCCGAGCGACGGCGGGCAGTCGATCACGATGTAGTCCAGCTCGACCGCGTCGTACGCCGCCAGCGCGCGCCGCAGCCGGGCCTCGCGGGCCACCAGGGAGACCAGCTCGATCTCCGCGCCCGCCAGGTCGATGGTGGCCGGTGCGCAGTAGAGGTTCGGCATGTCGGGGACCTGCTTGACGATGTCCGCCATCGGAAGGTCGTCGACGAGGACCTGGTAGACGTCCGGCACGTCGCCCCGGTGCTCCGTGGCCAGGGCCGTGGAGGCGTTGCCCTGGGGGTCGAGGTCCACCACGAGGACGCGCTGGCCGTGCATGGACAGCGCGGCGGCGATGTTCACCGACGTGGTGGTCTTGCCCACGCCGCCCTTCTGGTTGGCAACCGCGATCACCCTGGTCTTGGCCGGGCGAGGCCAGGTGCCGTCCCCGTCGCTGGGGGTCTGGGCGGCGGTGGGGGTTGCAGATGTTTCACGTGAAACCACTGAGCTGAGCGCCTCTCGTACCAACGGCGAATCGCCGGGGTTCAGGGGGGTCTGGGTCACGATGGCCATCCTTTCAACCAGTGGTGTGCCGGTGTCGGGAATTGACTGTCGCGACACGCCCTTTTCGGGCCAGCCAACCCCGTTTGGACTCTCGGACGGACGGCTGCCCGGCCAGCCCAGACCGCTTGACGCGACTGGCACAACCGTCACCTCCCTCGTCGCCGCCTGGCCCGCTCCGGCGCGCGACCCGCTACCACCCGAACCAGTGTTGCCGGCGGCTCGACCTTACCGCGCCCGACCGTCACGAGCTCGGCCGATCGGGCTCCGATGGCCCGCAATTGGGGCTCCGCCTCGGCGAGCTCCTCGGCGGCGCGCTCCCCCTTCATGGCGATCAGCTCGCCACCCTCGCGGAGCAGCGGCATGGCCCACTTCAGGAGGCGGTCGAGCGGCGCCACCGCGCGGGCGCTGGCGACGTCGAACTCGCGCTTGCCCGCCAGCTCCTCAGCCCGCCCGCGCAGCACCTCGACGTTGTCGAGCTTGAGCGCCTCGACGCACTCCTCCAGGAACACGGTACGGCGGAGCAGCGGCTCGAGGAGCGTGACCGTGATGTCCTGGCGGACGATCGCCAGCACGAGCCCCGGCAGCCCGGCGCCGGACCCGATGTCCACCAGGTGTACGTCAGGGGGCACGGCCTCGGCCACGACCGCGCAGTTGAGCAGGTGGCGGTCCCAGATCCGGGGCACCTCACGCGGGCCCAGCAGCCCGCGGACCACGCCGGGCCCCACCAGCAGCTCGGCGAACGCGTTCGCGCGATCCCAAGCCTCCCCGGTGAAGACGTCCCGCGCTATGTCCGGCGGCGCCGGAAGCTCATCGCTCACTGGTCGGTGGCCCTTTCTGGGACTGATCCGTCCTGGTAGGCGGGCAACAGCCCGGCGTTGATCTACTGCGGGGTGGTCTCTACCCCAAGGCTAGAGGTGAGATCACAGTGGAAGACTAGCGGGCCGGTCTGAAGGCGACCTTTGAGCACGCCGCCGTCGGTATGGCGATGACCGAGCCGGAGAACGTCAACAAGGCGCATACGCGCCTAAACCACAGTTTCGGTGGATGTACAGGGACAAAGGGGTACAAATGCGAAACGGCCGTCCACCTCGCATGCGAGCGGGCAGACGGCCGGATCGGATGGCGTAACACTCCTCAGGCGGGGAGGACCACCACGTAGCGGTGCGGCTCCTCACCTTCGGACTCGCTGCGAAGCCCGGCGGCCGCCACCGCGTCGTGGACGATCTTGCGCTCGAAGGGCGTCATCGGGTGCAGCGACTTCGGCTCGCCCTGATCCTTGACCTGGTTGGCGATCTCGGTGCCGAGCTTGGTGAGCTCGGCCCTGCGGCGCTCGCGATAGCCGCCGACGTCGAGCATCAGCCTGGAGCGCTCGCCGGTCTGCCGGTGCACGGCCAGGCGGGTCAGCTCCTGCAGCGCCTCCAGGACCTCTCCCCCGGGACCTACGAGCTCGTTGCCCTTGAGACCCACGACGGAGACCATGGCGCGGTCTCCCTCGACGTCCATGTCGATGTCGCCGTCGATGTCGGCGATGTCGAGAAGGCCCTCGACGTAGTCGGCAGCGATCTCGCCTTCCTGCTCCAGCGCGTTGAGATCCGGAGCCTTCTCCTGCTCGGCCTCGGTCATGGCCGGCCTCTCCTTCGTGTTCAAGACTTCTTGCTGCCGGTGCGCTTGCTGCGGGACTGGCGGCTTGGCTGCTGCCTGACGATCTTAGGCTCAGGCGGGGGCGGAGGGGCCTGCTCTTCCGGCGCAGTCTTGCGGAGCTTGTTGATCAGACCCGGCTTGGACTGCACCGGAATCTGGTTGCCCTTGGCGTCGAACTGCGGCATCGGGTGGCGGCTGTAGAACCAGTGCTGCTGACCGAGCGTCCACAGGTTGGTGGTGACCCAGTACATGATCAGACCGAGCGGGAAGTTCAGGCTGAAGAAGGCGAACAGCGGCGAGATGTACATCAGGATCTTCTGCTGCTGCGCCATCGGGTTGTCCGGCATCTGAGCCATGGAGCGGGTGACGCTCTGCCGGACGGTGAGGAAGGTGGTGCCCGAGCTGATCGCGACGAAGATACCGATGACGATCTTCTCGCCGACGTGGGCCGCCTCGAAGAACGTGGCGGGAAGCGGGGCTCCCAGGATGAGGGCCTGCTTGGCGCTGTCGACCAGCTCCTGCGTCATCCCGAACTTCGGCTGGTCCGCCGCGATCGCCCGCAGCACCGTGAACATCGAGATGAAGATCGGGAACTGGGCCACGACGGGGAGGCAGCCGCCCAGGGGGTTGGCGCCCGCTCCTTGGTAGAGCGCCATGACCTCCTGGTTCATGCGCTGCTTGTCGTCCTTGTAGCGCTTGCGGAGCTCCTGGACCTTCGGCGCCAGCTCCTGCATCTTTCGCGATGAGCGCATCTGCTTGAGGAACAGCGGGAAGATCAGGATCCTCATGCAGATGGTCAGCGTGATGATGGTGAGCGCCCACGTCAAGCCGCTGTTAGGGTCGAGGACAGTGCTGTACGCCTGGTGGATCCAGGTGATGACTTGGGCGACGGCTGTGTACAGCCAGTTGAGCCAGGACAGCTCCACCGAGCTATCTCCCTTGCGTTTCGTGGGACCGGACCGGGCGTGGGGGCACCGGGTCTATACCTCCGGGATGGAATGGGTGGCACCGCCCGATGCGCCGGACAGTCAGCCAAGTGCCGCGCAGTGCTCCGTGCGTGGCGATCGCCTCGAGTCCGTACGCACTGCACGACGGATAGAAGCGGCAGCGTGGACCGAGCATCGGGCTGATGAAGGCCCGGTAGAACCGGATCGGGATGATCAGTGCCCGAGCTGCGAAGCTCGGCGTCACCCCTTGCGGTTGCTCCGTCATTTCTGTCCACCCGTCGAGGACTCGCGCCGCCTGAGCAAACGTTCCAGCGCGGAGTCGAGCTCGGCGGCCAGGTGCTCGAATCGCGCGGACGCGGCCGGTGGATTGGCGCGTACCACCAGCAGGCTACCTCGCGGCAGCCGGTCGAGACGGTCCCGCATCAGGTGTCGGAGCCGTCGCTTGACCGTGTTACGGGTCACGGCGCCACCGACGGCCTTGCTCACTACGAAACCCACCCGAGGGGACTCTTCCCCCGAAATGGCAAAATGCACCACCAGAGTCGGGCGACCTGCGCGCTTGCCGCGCTTGACCGCCGCCTCGAACTCCTCCCCGCGCCGCATGCGGGATTGACGGGACAGCACCGTATACGCCTATCGCCCGCCGGTGAGATCCACCGGCGGGCCGAAAACGCGTGGGACGGTCAGGCCGACAGCTTCTCGCGGCCCTTGCGGCGACGGGAGGCGAGGATGGCGCGACCGGCCCGGGTGCGCATCCGCAGCCGGAAGCCGTGGGTCTTCGCGCGGCGACGGTTGTTCGGCTGGAAAGTACGCTTGCTCACGGGTGGGCTCCAGGCTTGATGGTGCGCCGCAGGGACGCTTATACACACATGGATGGCCTGCCAGGGAAGCGAGGGCACGCGAAATAGCCGTCGCGTGACAAGCCGACCGTCGTACGTTACGGGGGAAGTACCGTCCAGGTCAAACTGAACGGGTTATCCACCTTTCCACAGGCGACTTTTCCACCGCCAGACCACCGTCCACAGTATGTGCACTCAGGTACCACTAGGCTGTGGACAACGCTTGAACACAGCTGTGCACATGGATACTGTCGGCCCTTCCGGACCCGCTCAAAGGCTGTGCACAACTTGTGGATCTCCTGTGGAGGACCTGGGCACGGAGCCCGGCCTCCACGCTGTGGACGAAGGGGCCGCCGATCACAGCGGGCGGCCGCGCATGTGGATAAACGATCGCGGGGGGCCGCGAGAGGAAGGAGGGGAACCGCACCATGAACGGTGTCGACCTCGGCACGGTATGGGCGAGGGCCCTGGGCAACTTCCTCAACGAGAACGTGCCGATCCAGCAGCGCACGTGGCTGGCCATGGTGCGCCCGATCGCACGGGCCAACGACACCATAGTGCTCGGTGTCCCCAACGACTTCCTCAAGGACCTCATCGAGGGCAAGCTGCGCTCGCTCGTGACGCACGCGCTGTCACAGGAGCTCGGCCAGAACATGCGGCTGGCCGTGATGATCGACACCACGGCGCCCGAGCAGCTCCCGCGCGACCCTCATCAACAGCCTGTGACTCAGAGTTATCCCCAGGATGTGGAGAGTCAGCCGCGTTACGCACAGCCCCTGCAATCGCAGCACCAGCAGGCCTCCGAGCCGCCGCAGTTCTATTCTCCACAGCCGGAGCAGCCCCAGATATCCACCGAATATCCACAGCCGGGCTTCTCTTTTGAACAGGCGCAGCCGTACACACCGCCTGTGGAGAAAGAGCCGGAGCCGGCGCCGAACCGGTGGGAGGCGAAGAGCACCAAACCCAGCGAACCGGCCCGGCTCAATCAGAAGTACACATTCGAGACATTCGTCATCGGGGCCAGCAACAGGTTCGCTCACGCGGCGGCCGTGGCGGTGGCCGAATCCCCCGCAAAGGCGTACAACCCGCTCTTCATTTACGGCGACTCGGGGCTGGGGAAGACGCACCTGCTGCACGCGATCGGGCATTACGCACAGAGCCTGTACGACGGCGCGCGGGTCAGATACGTGAGCTCCGAGGAGTTCACCAACGACTTCATCAACAGCATCCGCGACCACAAGGCCGACGGCTTCCGCGGACGCTACCGGGCGATCGACATCCTGCTTGTGGACGACATCCAGTTCCTGGAGGGCAAGGAGCAGACGCAGGAGGAGTTCTTCCACACGTTCAACACGCTCCACAACGCCAACAAGCAGATCGTCATCTCCAGCGACCGCGCGCCCAAGCAGCTGACCACGCTGGAGGATCGGCTGCGCAACCGGTTCGAGTGGGGCCTGATCACGGACGTGCAGCCGCCCGAGCTGGAGACTCGCATCGCGATCCTCAGGAAGAAGGCCATCCAGGAGGGCCTGGCCGCGCCGCCCGAGGTGCTGGAGTACATCGCCAGCCGCATCTCCACCAACATCCGCGAGCTCGAGGGCGCCCTGATCAGGGTCACCGCGTTCGCCAGCCTCAACAGGCAGGGTGTGGACCTGCAGCTGGCCGAGGTGGTGCTGAAGGACCTGATCACCACGGAGTCCGACACCGAGATCACCATCGCCGCGATCATGACCGAGACCGCTCAGTACTTCGGCATCAGCATCGAGGACCTGTGCGGAACCTCGCGCAGCCGGGCGCTCGTCACCGCCCGGCAGATCGCCATGTATCTGGCGCGTGAGCTGACCGAGTTGTCGCTGCCCAAAATCGGACAGCAGTTCGGCCGCGACCACACCACCGTCATGCACGCGGAGCGGAAGATCCGCTCGCTCATCGCCGAGCGCAGGTCGATGTACAACCAGGTCAACGAGCTGACTTTGCGTATCAAGCGGACATCCCGCGGGGCCTGAGCGTCATGCACAGCCTGTGGAAAACACTGTGGATCTGCGAAAACACCAAATCCCGTCGGCTCTTCGCCACACAATGCCCGAAAAAATCCCCCACAGGTCCTGGGGACAACTCTGGGGACACCCTGGGGAGAACCTGGGGACTACTCGTGGATAACGTGTGGACGGCCTGTGAACAGGCGATCTGGGACTCCAGGGGTGTCCGTTTTACCCCGTGGACAACCTGTGGAAACCTCGTGGATAACCCGCCGATGCCGGTGGATGAAGGCACCAAGATCTGGGGACGGCCTGTGGGTGAAGTTTCTTCATCCCCAGGCGCGCGAGTTCTCCCCAGGCGTCACCCACATCCCCAGTGGATGAAAACAGGGCTGCTGACCAGCCGGAACGTTGGTTGTCCCCAGTTTCCACAGCCCCTAGTGTGATGACCTCTTCTATCTCTAACTAAGAAACTCAAAGACCCATAGAGGGTTCTCCCGGAGCTCAGGTGCGGGAGAGTGAAGACTTGAATCAACGACGAACCCAGGAGGCTGATCACCGTGATGTTCCGAATCGAGCGAGACGTCCTCGCTGAGGCGGTGGCATGGACGGCACGCAGCCTCCCGGCGCGCCCGTCGGTGCCCGTTCTCGCGGGCATGCGCCTTGAGGTCACCGACGAGCAGCAGCTGAAGCTGTCCGGATTCGACTACGAGGTCTCCGCCGAGGTGACGCTCGAGCTCCACACCGGCGAGCCCGGTGTCGTGCTGGTCTCCGGCAAGCTGCTCGCCGAGATCACCCGCTCTCTTCCTGCACAGCCTGTGGACTTCGTGGTGGACGGCGCCAAGGCGGTCGTCACCTGTGGCAGCGCCCGATTCACACTCCTCACCATGCCTGTGGAGGACTACCCGTCCCTCCCGGCCATGCCGCCGGCCGCCGGCCGGGTGGGCAGCGACGTGTTCGCCTCCGCCGTCGCCCAGGTCGCCGTCGCCGCGGGCCGGGACGACACGCTGCCGATGCTCACCGGTGTGCGGATGGAGATCGAGGGCGACACGGTGACCCTCGCCGCGACCGACCGTTACCGGCTCGCCGTACGCGAGCTGAAGTGGCAGCCGGGCCAGCCCGACTTCGCCGCCATCGCGATGATCCCCGGCAAGACCCTCGCCGACACGGCCAAGGCGCTCGGCACGACCGGCGCGGAGGTGGAGATCGCGCTCAGCTCCGCCGGCGGCACCGGGGAGGGCATGATCGGCTTCTCCAGCGCCGGACGGCGGACCACGACCCGGCTGCTCGACCCCGAGTTCCCCAAGTACCGCTCGCTGCTGCCCACGGAGTTCTCCGCCCGCGCGGACCTGTCCACAGGGTCGTTCGTCGAGGCCGTCAAGCGCGTGGCCCTGGTCGCCGAGCGCAACACCCCGGTGCGGCTGGCGTTCAAGAGCGGCGAGGTCGTGCTGGAGGCAGGCAGCGGCGACGAGGCACAGGCCGTCGAGGCGCTCCCGGTCGACTACGAGGGCGAGGAGATGAACATCGCCTTCAACCACCAGTTCCTGCTGGAGGGGCTGGGCGCCATCGACTCCGATGTCGCGCGGCTCCAGATGACCACATCGACGAAGCCCGCTATCCTCACGGGTGGCAAGCCTGTGGAGGACGGAGCCGCTCCGGACTACCGTTACCTGATCATGCCCATCCGCCTGTCAGGCTGAACCTGTCATCGGGGATGATGGAAGTCTGACAAGGGGGTAGACAACATGCAGATCGGCATGGTCGGACTTGGCAAGATGGGCGGCAACATGGCCGAGCGCCTGCGCCGCGGCGGCCACGACGTCATCGGCTACGACCGCGATCCGGCGATCAGCGACGTCTCCAGCCTGAAGGAGCTGGTCGAGCGCCTGCAGGCACCACGCGCGGTCTGGGTCATGGTCCCCGCGGGGAAGCCCACCCAGTCCACGATCGACGATCTCGGCGAACTCCTCGACACAGGCGACATCGTCGTCGACGGCGGAAACTCCCACTACGTGGACGACCAGAAGCACGCGGCCGAGCTGAGCGAGAAGGGCATCGGCTTCGTCGACTGCGGCGTCAGCGGCGGCGTGTGGGGCCTGGAGAACGGCTACGCGCTCATGTGCGGCGGAGCCACGGCCGACGTCGAGCGGCTGATGCCGCTCTTCGAGACGCTCAAGCCCGAGGGCGAGGACGGCTTCGTCCACGCGGGTGACGTCGGCGCCGGGCACTTCGCGAAGATGGTCCACAACGGCATCGAGTACGGCATGATGCAGGCGTTCGCGGAGGGCTGGGAGCTGCTGGAGGCCTCCGACGTCGTCAAGGACGTCAAGGGCTCCTTCAAGAGCTGGCGCACGGGCACCGTGATCCGCTCCTGGCTGCTCGACCTGCTGGTGCGGGCGCTCGACGACGACAAGCACCTCGACCAGCTCCGGGGTTATGCACAGGACTCCGGAGAGGGCCGGTGGACGGTGCAGGCGGCTGTGGACCACGCGGTCCCGCTGCCGGTCATCACCGCCGCGCTGTACGCCCGGTTCGCCTCGCGGCAGGACGACTCCCCCGCGATGAAGGCGGTCGCGGCCCTGCGTAACCAGTTCGGCGGCCACGCGATCACTTCGACAGAGGGCAGCACCGGCAAGGGCGCCGACTCGCCGGGCGCCGACGTGGTCCCGCCGCGCGAGACCGAGCGTCGGTGACCACAGCGATCCCCGAGGCGCACTAACCTCGTGGGGTGCATGTCGCCCACCTCTCGCTGACCGATTTCAGGTCGTACGCGTCCGTGGAGCTCGGCCTGGAGCCGGGCGTCACGGCGTTCGTGGGGCCCAACGGCCAGGGCAAGACCAACCTGGTCGAGGCCCTCGGCTACGTCGCGACGCACTCCAGCCACCGGGTGTCGAGCGACGCGCCGCTCGTGCGCAAGGGCGCCACGCGGGCGATCGTGCGCTGCGCCGTCCACAGGGACGACCGGCGGGCGCTGATCGAGCTGGAGATCAACCCGGGGCGGGCCAACCGCGCCAGGCTCAACCGCTCCCCCGTCTCGCGGGCGCGTGACGTCATCGGCCTGCTGCGCACGGTGCTGTTCGCCCCCGAGGACCTCGCGCTGTCCAAGGGCGACCCCGCCGAGCGCCGCCGCTTCCTCGACGACCTGCTGGTGGCCAGGGCGCCCAGGTTCGCCGGTGTGCGCGCCGACTACGACCGCGTGCTCAAGCAGCGCGGCGCGCTCCTCCGTACGGCCGCGCAGGCCCGCAGGGGCAGCAGGAGCGGCAGGCGGGCGGAGAGCGACAGCGCGTTCGCGGCGGCGGGCGCGGGCGACGCGCTGAGCACGCTGGAGGTGTGGGACGCCCACCTCGCCAGGCACGGCGCGGAGCTGTTGCGGGCGCGGCTGGAGCTCATCGAGGCGCTGCGCCCGCTGGTGGCCGGCTCGTACGCCGCGCTCGCCCCGGGCAGCGACCCCGCGACGCTGGCGTACCGCAGCACGTTGTCCACAGGTGGGGACACAGATGAGGACGGCCGGGGCGGTGAAGTCCCCGGTGAGCGCGGATCTTTCGATACACACACGTTATCCACAGACTTGGGGAAAACCCTTGAAGAACGGCTGCGGGAGCGGCTATTGGAGGTCCGCTCCGCCGAGCTGGAGCGAGGCGTCACGCTCGTCGGCCCGCACCGCGACGACCTGATACTCGGCATCGGCGACCTGCCCGCCCGCGGCTACGCCAGCCACGGCGAGTCCTGGTCGTTCGCGCTGGCGCTGCGGCTGGCGGCGTACGACCTGCTCCGGGCCGACGGCGGCGACCCCGTGCTGATCCTCGACGACGTGTTCGCCGAGCTCGACAGTCAGCGCAGACGCCGGCTCGCCGAGATCGTCGCACCCGCCGAGCAGGTGCTCATCACCGCGGCCGTGCCGGCCGACGTCCCCCCGGAGCTGGTGGGGGCGAGGTTCGACGTCGCAGAAGGGAGCGTGACCCGTGTCCGCTGACGACAATCCCGCGGCCAGGGGTGCCGCGATGGCCAGGGAGAAGCTCGCCCAGGCCAAGGCCGACGCGGCCAAGCGCGGCCAGCTCCCCCGGCGCGCGCCCAGGCGCAAGGCCGCGCCGAGCAGGGAGGGCGGCGACCCGCAGCTCTTCGGACGCGCGATAGCCGACCTGCTGGCGGACCGCGGCTGGGAGCGGTCGGCGGCCGTCGGTGGAGTTTTCGGACGCTGGATCGACATCGTCGGTCCTGACCTGGCCGCCCACACCAAGCCGGAGTCGTTCGAGGACGGCGAGGTGCTGATCGCGGCCGACTCGACGGCGTGGGCGACGCAGGTGCGGCTGCTCGCCCGCACCCTCGTACGCAGGCTGAACGAGGAGCTCGGCGACGGCACAGTCACGAAGGTCAAGGTCAGAGGCCCGCAGAACGCGCCGAGACCGTCCGGCGGGTTGAGGGTGACCGGAAGCAGGGGCCCCGGCGACACCTACGGATAGGACGTGTGGTTAGGCTCCAGGGGCGATCAGAAAGCCACAGACGCGATAAGCCCCCTTTCCGGAGGGGGGATGCTGGACTGGGGGCAAAACGAGCTAGGGAGCATCACAGGCGCGTTCCTTGCCACCATCAGGCTCCGGACCCGGTAGAATGAAGACGGATTCCGGACACGTCCGCTTGCGTGTCACCCCGGCAGCAAACCGACTCCCCTGGGTGACCGCGCATCGGGGCACTCACGACGGTGACGGGCACGGTAGGGGCAGCTTTGTATTTGATCGCCTCCCCCGCCGCGTGTCCGCGGCAGGAGGATTTTGCAGTTGTCCTACGACGCTAGCTCTATCACCGTACTCGAGGGGCTTGAGGCGGTTCGCAAGCGCCCGGGTATGTATATCGGCTCCACCGGTGAGCGCGGCCTGCACCACCTCGTCTACGAGATCGTGGACAACGCGGTCGACGAGGCCCTCGCCGGTTACGCCACCAGGATCGACATCACGCTCTTGGCCGACAACGGCGTACGCGTGTTCGACAACGGCCGTGGCATCCCCACAGGCATCCACCCGGTGGAGAAGCGCTCCGCCGTCGAGGTCGTGCTGACCACGCTCCACGCGGGCGGCAAGTTCGACAGCCAGTCCTACGCGGTCTCCGGCGGCCTCCACGGCGTCGGCTCGGCGGTCGTCAACGCGCTGTCCACCGCCATGGACGTCGAAATCATGCAGAACGGCCACTACTGGCGCCAGCGCTACGAGCACTCCAAGCCCGTCGCGCCGCTGGCCAAGGGCGAGGGCACCGACGAGACCGGCACCACGATCACGTTCTGGGCCGACCCCGACGTCTTCGAGACCACCACGTGGAACTACGAGACGCTCTCGCGGCGCTTCCAGGAGACGGCCTTCCTCAACAAGGGCCTGACGATCACGTTCACCGACGAGCGGCCCGACCACGTCAACGGTGAGCCCCTCACGGTCGAATACCACTACGAGGGCGGCCTGGCCGACTTCGTCCAGCACCTCAACACCAAGAAGGAGCCGGCGCACGCGTCGATCATCTCCTTCGAGGAGGAGGGCGACGGCATCGCGGTCGACATCGCCATGCAGTGGAACAACTCCTACTCGGAGTCGGTCTACACGTTCGCCAACATGATCAACACCGCGGAGGGCGGCACCCACGAGGAGGGCTTCCGCGCGGCGCTGACGACGATCGTCAACCGCTACGCGCGCGAGCAGAAGTTCCTCAAGGAGGGCAAGGACGACAACCTCAGCGGTGAGGACGTCCGCGAGGGGCTGACCGCGATCATCTCGGTCAAGCTGTCCGACCCGCAGTTCGAGGGACAGACCAAGACCAAGCTGGGCAACACCGAGGCCAAGTCGTTCGTGCAGAAGGCCTGCAACGACCACCTGCGCGACTGGTTCGAGCGCAACCCCGGCGAGGCGAAAGACATCATCAACAAGTCGCTGCAGGCCTCGCGCGCCCGCATCGCCGCCCGCCAGGCCCGCGACCTGACCAGGCGTAAGTCGCTGCTCGAGTCGGGCAGCGGCCTGCCCGGCAAGCTGGCCGACTGCCAGTGGAACGACCCCGAGCGGTGCGAGCTGTTCATCGTCGAGGGTGACTCGGCCGGCGGCTCGGCCAAGGGCGGCCGCGACTCGCGTTTCCAGGCGATCCTGCCCATCCGCGGCAAGATCCTCAACGTCGAGAAGGCGCGGATCGACAAGGTCCTGAAGAACAACGAGGTCCAGGCGCTGATCACCGCCCTGGGCACCGGCGTGCACGACGAGTTCGACATCGCCAAGCTGCGCTACCACAAGGTCATCCTGATGGCCGACGCCGACGTCGACGGCCAGCACATCAACACGCTGCTGCTGACGCTGCTGTTCAGGTTCATGAGGCCGCTGATCGAGGCCGGCCACGTCTACCTGTCGTGCCCGCCGCTCTACAAGATCAAGTGGGACCGCAAGGGCGAGGACGCCTCGTACGCCTACTCCGACAGCGAGCGCGACGCGGTCATCGCCGAGGGCATCGCCAACGGAAAGGCCGACCCCCGGCCGCGCGACAACGTGCAGCGCTTCAAGGGCCTCGGCGAGATGAACGCGAGCCAGCTCTGGGAGACCACGATGAACCCGGAGACCCGGCTGCTGCGGCTGGTCACACTCGACGACGCGGCGCAGGCCGACGACCTGTTCAGTGTGCTCATGGGCGAGGACGTGGAAGCCAGGCGCGATTTCATCATCCGCAACGCCCGCGACGTGCGCTTCCTCGATGTTTAAGGACATTTACCTGTGACGGACGTGAACACCACTCCCCCGGCTGAACGCATCGAGCCGGTGGACATCCAGTCCGAGATGCAGCGCAGCTACATGGACTACGCGATGTCGGTCATCGTGTCCAGGGCGCTGCCGGACGTCCGCGACGGTCTCAAGCCGGTGCACCGGCGGGTGCTTTACGCGATGTACGACGGTGGCTACCGTCCCGACCGCGGCTACTTCAAGTGCGCCCGCGTCGTCGGTGACGTGATGGGCACCTACCATCCCCACGGCGACACCTCGATCTACGACGCGCTGGTCCGCCTGGCGCAGGACTGGTCGATGCGTTACCCGCTGGTCGACGGGCAGGGCAACTTCGGTTCGCCCGGCAACGACCCGGCGGCGGCGATGCGGTACACCGAGTGCAAGCTCGCGCCCATCGCGATGGAGCTGCTGCGCGACATCGACAAGGACACCGTCGACTTCCGTCCCAACTACGACGGCAAGTCGCAGGAGCCCGACGTCCTGCCGGCGCGCTTCCCGCAGCTGCTGGTCAACGGCTCGGGCGGCATCGCGGTCGGCATGGCCACCAACATCCCGCCGCACAACCTGCGCGAGGTCGCGGCGGCGGTCAAGTGGGCGCTGGAGAACCCGGAGGCCGGCGACGAGGAGCTGCTCGAAGCGGCGATCAAGCTGGTCAAGGGCCCCGACTTCCCCACCAAGGCGCTGATCGTCGGCCGGCGGGGCATCGAGGACGCCTACCGCACCGGGCGCGGCTCGATCACCATGCGCGCCGTGGTCGAGGTCGAGGAGGACAAGGGGCGGCAGGCGCTCGTCGTCACGGAGCTGCCGTACCAGGTCAATCCCGACAACCTCGCCCTCAAGATCGCCGAGTTGGTGCGTGAGGGCAAGCTCGCCGGCATCGCCGACGTACGCGACGAGAGCTCCTCGCGGGTCGGGCAGCGCCTGGTGATCGTGCTCAAGCGCGACGCGGTCGCCAAGGTCGTGCTCAACAACCTGTACAAGCACACCCAGCTGCAGGACACGTTCGGCGCCAACATGCTGGCGCTGGTCGACGGGGTGCCGCGTACGCTCCGGCTCGACCAGTTCGTCCGGCACTACGTGGCGCACCAGATCGAGGTCATCGTCCGCAGGACCCGCTACCTCCTGCGCAAGGCCGAGGAGCGCGCCCACATCCTGCGTGCGCTGCTGAAGGCCCTGGAGCGGCTCGACGATGTCATCGCCCTCATCCGGGCCTCCGAGTCCGCCTCGGCCGCCCAGCAGGGCCTCATGGCGCTCCTGGAGATCGACGAGGTGCAGGCTCAGGCCATCCTCGACATGCAGCTGCGCAAGCTGGCCGCCCTGGAGCGGCAGTCCATCCAGGACGAGTACGACTCCCTGATGACGCAGATCGCCGAGTACAACGCGATCCTGGCCAGCGAGGCCCGGCAGCGCGAGATCATCGGCGAGGAGCTCGGCGAGATCGTCGGCCGCTACGGCGACGACAGGAAGACCGAGATCATCGCCTACGACGGCGACATGTCGATCGAGGACCTCATCGCCGAGGACGAGATCGTCGTCACGATCACCCGGGGCGGCTACGCCAAGCGCACCCGTACCGACCTCTACCGGGCGCAGAAGCGCGGCGGCAAGGGCGTGCGGGGTGCCCAGCTCCGCCAGGACGACATCGTCGACCACTTCTTCGTCACCACGACCCACCACTGGCTGCTGTTCTTCACGAACAAGGGCCGGGTGTACCGGGTCAAGGCGTATGAGCTGCCCGACGCCGGGCGCGACGCGCGTGGCATGCATCTCGCGAACCTTCTGGCGATGCAGCCCGACGAAACAGTCATGGAGGTTCTCGACCTACGCGACTACGACGTCGCCCCCTACCTTGTCCTCGCCACCCGCAGCGGGCTGGTCAAGAAGACCCGCCTGTCCGAGTACGACTCCCCCAGGACCGGCGGTCTGATCGCGATCAACCTGCGGGAGGACGACGAAGTCATCGGAGCCCGCCTGGTCTCCGAGCACGACGACCTGCTGCTGGTCTCCAAGGGCGCCCAGTCGATCAGGTTCACCGCCTCCGACGAGGCGCTACGGCCCATGGGCCGCGCGACCAGCGGTGTCATCGGCATGAGGTTCCTCGATGGTGACGAACTTCTCGCCATGAATCGGATGGCCGACGGTCAAGATGTGCTTATCGCCACGGAGGGTGGGTACGCAAAACGGACGCCAGTGGAGCAGTATCCAGTTCAAGGACGTGGCGGTAGGGGAGTGCTTACTGCGAAAATCGTGTCTTCCCGTGGCAAGCTGGTCGGAGCCGTCATGGTCAACCCAGAGGACGAGGTCTTCGCGATCACGTCCGCCGGCGGGGTGATCCGGACGAGTGCCGGCGAGATCAAGCAGTCCGGCCGCCAGACCATGGGAGTGCGATTGATGAATCTCGCTGAAGGCGACAGCGTGGTGGCCCTCGCCCGGAACGCGGAGTCGATGGAGACTTCTGTGGAAATTGAGGAAAACGGGGGAGGAGAGTAGTCCATGAGCGCCCAGGGTGGCCCCGCCAGGACAAAGGCGGCTTCGGGTAACGGACAGCAACCGAAGAAGCCCAACCAATCCGAGACATTCGGCGCGGTCGACGACAGCAAGGACACGAAGCCCGCGCAGCCCGGGCCGTCCTCGCAGCCTGCACAGCCCGGGCCGTCCGCACAGCCCGGGCCGTCCGGGCCGTCCGCGCCGTCCGCGCCGGGCAAGCCAGGTCCGGGCAAGCCGGGTCCAGGCAAGGAGGACGCGCGGTCGTCGGCTCCCGCGCCTGCGCCCGCTCCCTCTGCGGACGGTGGCAACGAGACGGTCCGCCTGCGCCCGTCGCTGGCCACGGAGGCACCGCCTGCGATCGAGCTGCCCAACAAGAAGAAGTCATCCGGTGCCTCGGGGGCCCGGCTCCCCCGCAAGGCTCACCTGGTCCTGCGCCGCGTAGAGCCGTGGTCGGCCATGAAGTTCAGCTTCGTGGTGTCCCTGGTCTGCTTCGTGGTGCTGTTCGTGGCGGTGGCCGTCCTGTACGGCGTGCTGTCGGCCCTGGGGGTGTTCGACTCGCTGGTCGACCTGGTCAACCAGCTCGGCCAGGGCGAGCAGGGGCAGAACTCGATCCCCATCAACATCGCCTCGTGGTTCGAGCCTGTGCGGATTCTTGGCTACACGGCATTGATCGGGGCTGTGAACGTCGTACTGATCACGGCGCTTTCGACGTTGGGGGCGGTCATCTACAACATCGCCTCTGACCTGGTCGGAGGCGTCGAGGTCACCTTCAGCGAGGCCGAGTAGGCGAGGCTGCTCGCGCCGGGACCGATGACGGGAACGGCGCGAGCAGCACTTCGGACACGGTAAGCTTTTCCTCGTCCGAACAACCGGTTCGCCTCCTTCCTGCGGATGCGATAACGTTCGGTGTGCGCGGGGCTATAGCTCAGTCGGTTAGAGCGCTTCCCTGATAAGGAAGAGGTCCCAGGTTCAAGTCCTGGTAGCCCCACCACGAAGTATCAGCTCAGAGGCCAGTTCCCAAGATCGGGGACCTGGCCTCTTGATCGTTTGCCATCGATTTGCCATCACGGGTGTCCGGCACCCGGTAGCAGACATCGATCCACATCGACAGGTCCCGACAGCCGGCCTCCCGTGCCGGCGGCCGAGATTGAACGCCACGAGCGTAGGTCGCGGCGGTTGGTGACAGCGTCATGGCGTGCGGCTAGGTCGGCGCCGGCCAGGCGGGTCAGTGCGGTGGAGGGCAAGGCAGTCCCCGATGACGTCGCAGCAGCGTCTGATCTCCGATTCAGTTGCTCCAAGGGGTTGGTCGACCAGACCTTCTCCAATGTTGTTGGAAGTCGGCGAAGGCGGGGATGTCGTCGGCGCTGCGGTTTAAATACTCCAGCAGGTCAAGCGGGCCAGACTGGTCCAGAGCCATCCTGCGGTGTCCTCCGCGAGAACCTTTGGTCCGGAACTCGCTGACTGTCACACTATGGCTCGCCGATGTTAGCCAGGACTTGCGTCAACAGGCTTGAGGTACACCATCTGTGGACGGACAGGAGTTTCTCCTGGTACACGGCATCACGATCCTGGTACACGGCCACGAGTCCTCCCGGTGGGCGGTCATAAGGAAGGCGGGTTGGCGGCCAGCGCCGAGCTGCCGCCTTGATGTTGAGCGCGGCGAGAATGTCAGTGGAGACGGGGACGAAATATCAGTGGTCAGATAGGTCTCCGACCAATTCCTTCTCCTTGGTGTCGACCGACACGACCGGCTCGCCCTCGGCCATGTAGGCGGTCACCTGGGAGTGGATGTACCCGACCTGGGCATTGCGGTCCGGGTGCTGGTTGCCCTCCAGTACCTCGGCGTTGCCCTGCAACGAGTTCCTTGCCTCGATCAGCAGTCGCCGTACGGCGTCTTCACTGGCCGGATGCCCCTGGCAGGGTCCACTCGGTGGCGAGCGTGTTCCCCGACAACGCTGTCCAGCGCAGCGGCGAATCCGGATCGCCCCGAGTGACCGGCGTCGCCAGCGTATCCAGCGCCCCGGGCAGCCCGGGCCGACCTGTTCGGCGCGCTTGCGGCCCGCTCCAGAGCGAGGCATCCGGCTCTCGGCCAAGGCGAGCGGCGGACGCATCGCCTGGGCCGGTAAGTCCTCGGCCGGTCAGAGCGAGATCGGATCCACCGGAGATCAGCTGCTTCCAACCGATCAGCACGCCGAATTCGAGGTCAGCCTTCCATGAGTTGGGCCAGGCGATCCCAGGCCGGGGATGAGGCTCCGGGCTGGGATTGCGCGGCCAAGCGCGCGATCGTCGGGTTGTGGACGGGGCGGGTCTCGGATCGGCTGTGGTGGTTGGTGAACCAGTTCCGGGTACGGTCCGCGAGGTCGGGCAGGCGGGGATCGTTCGGTGACCAGTCGTAGGCGGCGTCGTGTTCGAGGTAGAGGGCGTGGAACTCGGGATCGGTCATGAGCTCGCGTTTTTCGGCGATCCATAGGCGGGCGTCCTCGGGTGAGGCTGTTTGCATGAGGATCCAGCCGTCGCGTTCCAGGTGTATCTGGCGCTCGCTGACGCCGAGTTGGCGCAAGTCGTCGAGATAGTCGGCGACCTCCGGGGAGACGAAGAGCCGGTCGTCGCCGCGCAGCTGGGCGAGTTGATCGCGGGTTCGCTGCAGCTGCGCGATGCGGTCTTGGAGGTTGTGGTCGATCTCGGAGATGGCTGCCGTGAGCGCGTCCGGGTCGGCGTCAAGGAGGTCTTTGATGCGGGCCAGTGGCACGCCCGCATGGGCCAGGGTCCTGATCTTGACGAGGTCGATGGCGTCTTTGGCGGTGTAGCGCCGGTAGCCGGAGGAGTCGCGGTCTGGCTCAGGGAGCAGACCGCGCTCGTGATAGTGGCGGATGGCTTTGCTGGTCACTCCGGCGTACTCCGCGAGCTGCCCGATCGTGAGCATGTTGGACATCCTTCCACCCGGTAGGTCGTTCGGTTACGGTCAGGCCCGTCGGGTCAGGCGGCCGCCGCCGTTGCGGAAGCGCGCCTGGCCGTCGCGGAGGTCGTGGTAGGAGACCAGCAGCAGTCGCAGGTATCCGTTGAACGTCTCCAGCGGGTATCCGGCGGGTGCGAAAAGGCCGGGACGGATGGGCACGTAGCGCTGCGGCGGGGCGGAGGTCATGCCGCCGGCGAACTCGGTGAAGATCCGCTCCTGCGATTCGTCCGCCGGTTCGTAGGTCGTCCGCTCCTCGAGCTGACCGTCGACGATGCTGGCCTCGATGCGGAGCTGGTTGGAGCGGTAGGTGCCCACGTACGGGGTGAGGTCGACGTCCTGTTCCACTTCGGTGATCAGAGTGGGGATCTGGACGCCGAGATGCTCGCTCAGGAGATGCTGCAGGATCTGGTCCTGCAGCATGATCGCCCCCGGGTTGTTGCCGTAGGCGGTGAAGACCAGGTCGTGTTCGGGTACGACGCACAGGATGGACACGCCGCCGGGCGAGGCGCCGGACATGGCCAGGACGGTGGTGTCGCCGAACGGGTACCGTACCCAGCCCAGACCCATCGGCGGGACGTTCGGTGTCGCCATGTCGTGCCAGAGCTGCTGCATCAGCGCGACGGACTCGGCTGACAGGACGCGCGTGCCGGAGGGGGACACCCCGCCCGCGAGGTGGGTGCGTCCGAAGGCGAGCAGGTCGGCGATGGTGCCGATCGGCGTGCCGCCGGCCGGCCCCCAGGTGTCGGGCAGCATGAACATGCGTGTGGGCTTGGCCGCCATGGTGTCGAGGTCCAGGAAGTGGCCGACAGCCGTGCTGCGCAGGATGGCCTGCTCGGCTGAGGTGCTGGAGTTCTTCATGCCGACGGGTGCATAGAGATCACGCTCGAGCAGTTCGGGGAAGGGCATGCCGGTGACCACTTCCAGCAGGCGACCCGCGACGATCATGCCGCCGTTGGAGTAGCTGAGCTGCTCGCCGGGTTCGAACAGGCTGCCGCAGCCGCTCGCGAGGCCGTGGACGTAGCTCTTCAGGGCGTCGCGGCCCTTGTCGTCGGGGAAGAACAGGTCAGCGTCGATGCCGTTGGTGTGGGAGATCAGGTGCCGGACCAGGATCTTGTCCGCCGCGCCCGGCGCGGTCAGGGCGAATTCGGGAAGGTACGTCACCACCGGCGCGTCGAGGTCCAGCAGTCCGCGTTCGACCTGCCGCAGGACCAGCGTGGTAGTCAGGACCTTGGTGACGGAGCCGAAGAGGAATCCGGTGTCTTCGCGCATCGGTGCGCCGGTGGCGACGTTCGCGGTGCCGTGGGCGACGACGATCTGCTCGCCGGCGTGGTGGACACCGGCGACGAACCCGGGGACGTTGTTGGACTCGCAGTAGGCGGCGGCCTGCTCGCGGATCTGGGCTTCGACGGTGTGCAGTGCGTTGTTGTTCATGCAGAGCATCGTCGAACCTTGCCCTTGGGGCAGGGTCAAGCCCGGAGGACGGAAAATCGGTGAGCTTCTTCGGTCGTGAACGCGAACGCTGACGACAGCACCGCCGATCGGCACCTGAAGACCCATGGGTTCATCGTGAAGACCCTTCGGTCAGCGCGCCCTATTTGAGAAGCCTCGGGTACGCTCATGCAGCCGCGCGGCAAGAATGGGCGCGCGGCGCGCATCCGCCCGCATCAGGCGGTACCGACGCCGGGTCGAGCGTGCGCGCCCGCAGGTTTTCGGGGGCGGTGACGATCAGGGTCTTGATCTGACGCTGGGCGGTCGCGCGCTGGTCGACGGCCGAGCGGCGGGCGATGCGCAGGCAGCGCAGCGCTTCCACCCGGCCGTCGCGTTGCTTGGGGGTGCCGGTGCGGTCGCCGGCGAGTGCGGCTTTGGCGGCGGCGATGGCGTCGATCGGGTCAGACTTGCCCTGGAAGCGGCGGGTCTTGCGGTCTGGCCGGTCGACTTCGGCCAGGGTGATCCCCTGCCGGCGCAGGTGGCGGGCCAGTCCGGCTCCGTAAGCGCCGGTGCCTTCGATGCCCACGACCGTCACCGTGCCGAACGACTGCATCCAGGTCAGCAGCGCGGCGTATCCGGTGCTGGTGGCGGTGAACTGCTCGCTGCCCAGGACCCGGCCGACCGTGTCGATGACGGCTGCGGTGTGGGTGTCTTGGTGGGTGTCGACTCCGCCGGCGACTTCGTTGATCGCTGGGTCTTCGGGTGTAATGGAGTGCATCGTCGTCCTGTGCTGTTGACCGATGGGCAGGGCGGCACGCACCGGCCGGGCAGCGTGGACAAGACAGAGAAGGGGCCTCTGGCCAGGCTCCTATGAGGTCACAGGCGCCAGTCCGGTAAGTGCAGGTGAGCACCTCCCGCCGAGGCCGACAGATCCCGTTGAAGACCCGAGGTCAGTCAGAGCTTGAGTCAAACCCGGTGGGAGGTGCTCACCTACATCATCTCTGTCAGTGCTGGACAGCACCGCTCCGAGCACGAAGCCCAGGGACAGCGGCAGCGGAGTGAGCCAGGCCGTCAGAAAGCCGACCGCGGCGGCGGAGGCGAGCACCAGCCCCACCGCGAGCAGCGACACCGGCCGCCACAGGCGTTTGAGCTCCGGCCAGGACAGCTCCTCGCCGGCCGCGTACAGCAGCGGCGGCAGCACCACCAGGCTGACGATCTCGGGAGTAACGTGGATCTGCTCCGAGAACGGCAGTAGCCCCACCCCGAGGCCGGCCACGACCAGCAGCGACGGCGCGGGCACGCTGATCCGGTCGGCGAAGGTGGCCACCACGGTCGCCAAGGCAACCAGAAAAAGCACCACCTGTACGCTCTGCACCACGTCTCCTCGGCTACCCGCAACGAATGCCGACCAGACTTCCCGGCGCACCACGGCAAACCGTACCTGAAGGACAGCCCGCGCAGTGAGGCTGTCAAAGAGCGTTACGGGCAGGGGCGCAGACGCCTGGGGGCGGTGGCGCGTAGAGATGGCGTCAATATTCCGGCGCTCGCCGTATGGAACCCGTCAAGAACGACAAAACGCCGCAAATCCCGAGATTTGCTTGCTTTGGAGCCGCCCCAGCCAAAGGTGTGGCCGAACCAACCTGTCCAGATTGAGGAGTGGGGATGGCTGACGTCATCTTCGTCGCCCTGACGATCGCGGTCTTCGCGATCCTGGGGCTGGTCGTCAAGGCGGTGGAGCGGCTGTGAGCGCCGTCAACGCCGTGGGTCTCGTCGTGGTCGCCGGCCTGGTGATCTTCATGGTCGCGGCCCTGCTGTTCCCGGAGCGGTTCTGATGTCATCGACCCTGGCCGGGATCCTGTTCATCGCCTCACTCCTGCTCGCCCTCGCCCTGTGCTACAAGCCGCTGGGCGACTACATGTACCGCGTCTACGCCGGCACCAGGCATTCCGGCGTCGAACGCCTGATCTACCGGCTGCTGGGCGTCAACCCCGACGGCGAGCAGCGGTGGGGCGTCTACGCCCGGAGCGTGCTGGCGTTCTCGGTGCTGTCGGTCCTGTTCCTGTACGGCCTGCAGCGGCTGCAGAACCACCTGTTCCTGTCCCTGGGGATGAAGCCGGTCGAGCCGGCGCTGGCCTGGAACACCGCGGTCAGCTTCGTCACCAACACCAACTGGCAGGCCTACTCCGGCGAGTCGGCCATGGGCCACGTGGTGCAGACCGCGGGCCTGGCCGTGCAGAACTTCGTCTCCGCGGCGGTCGGCATGGCGGTGGCCATCGCCCTGGTACGCGGGTTCGCCCGCAGCAGGACCGACACGCTCGGCAACTTCTGGGTGGACCTGGTCCGCGGCACCCTCCGCATCCTGCTGCCCATCGCCTTGGTGGCCGCCCTGCTGCTGGTGGCGGGCGGCGCGATCCAGACGTTCGCCGGCCACAGCACGTGGACGACCCTGATCGGCGGCGAGCAGACCTTCACCCCGGCCGCGGCCGCCTCCCAGGAGGCCATCAAGGACCTGGGCACGAACGGCGGCGGCATCTTCAACGTCAACTCGGCCCACCCGTTCGAGAACCCCACGTCGTGGACGAACTGGCTGGAGATCTTCCTGCTGCTGGTCATCGCCTCCTGCCTGCCGCGCACGTTCGGGCGCATGGTGGGCGACAACCGGCAGGGCTACGCCATCGTGAGCGTGATGGCGATCATCGCGATCATCAGCATCGGCGTCACCCAGTGGGCCGAGCTGTCCGCGGGCGGCACCGTACCGCAGGCCGTCGGAGCGGCGATGGAGGGCCGCGACGTGCGCTTCGGCACCTCGAACTCCGGCATGTTCGCCACCGCCACCACCCTCACCAGCACCGGCTCGGTGAACTCCTTCCACGACTCCTACACCGCCGTCGGCGGCGGCATGCTGATCTTCAACATGCTGCTGGGCGAGGTGGCGCCCGGCGGCGTCGGCGCGGGCCTGTACGGCATCCTGATCCTGGCCGTGATCACGGTGTTCGTGGCCGGCCTGATGGTCGGCCGTACCCCCGAGTACCTGGGCAAGAAGATCGGCGCCCGCGAGATCAAGCTGGCCTCGCTGTACTTCCTGGTCACGCCGGTGCTGGTGCTGGTCGGCACGGCCGCGGCGATGGCCACCGCCACCGGCCGCGCGGCCATGCTGAACACCGGCCCGCACGGCCTTTCTGAGATCCTGTACGCCTACACCAGCGCCTCCAACAACAACGGCTCGGCCTTCGCCGGCGTCAGCGTGAACACCCCGTTCCACAACACGACGCTCGGCCTGTGCATGGCCTTCGGCCGTTTCCTGCCGATCGTGCTGGCGCTGGCGCTGGCCGGCTCGCTGGCCCAGCAGGCGCCCGTGCCCGCCTCCGCCGGCACTCTCCCGACCTACCGGCCGCAGTTCGTCGGCCTGGTCGTCGGCGTGACCATCATCCTGGTCGCCCTCACCTTCCTCCCGGCGCTGGCGCTCGGCCCCCTCGCAGAAGGACTTCGCTAGAACATGTCCACGCAGACATTGCACGCACCGGGCCACTCCCCCGCCCCCAAGGGTGGGAGGGTCGGTGGCGGCCTGCTTGACCCCAAGCAGATGATCAGGTCGCTGCCGGACGCGCTGCGGAAGCTCAACCCGGTGAACCTGTGGCGCAACCCGGTCATGTTCATCGTCGAGATCGGTGCGGTCTTCACCACTGTGCTCGCGATCCTCACTCCGTCCTGGTTCGCCTGGGCCATCGTGGTCTGGCTCTGGCTCACCGTGATCTTCGCCAACCTGGCCGAGGCCGTCGCGGAAGGCCGTGGCAAGGCCCAGGCCGCCACGCTCCGCGCGGCCAAACGCGACACCACCGCCCGCCGCCTCAAGAGCCGCGACGACCACGGCCAGTGGGACGTGATCGGCGCGAGCGAGCTCCAGCAGGGCGACTTCGTGATCGTCGAGGCGGGAGAGATCATCCCCGGTGACGGCGACGTCATCGAAGGCATCGCGTCGGTGGACGAGTCCGCCATCACCGGCGAGTCCGCCCCCGTGATCCGCGAGTCGGGAGGCGACCGATCGGCGGTGACCGGCGGCACCAAGGTGCTGTCCGACCAGATCATCGTCCAGATCACGCAGAAGCCCGGCGAAGGCTTCGTGGATCGCATGATCGCCCTGGTGGAGGGCGCGAACCGGCAGAAGACCCCGAACGAGATCGCGCTCAACATCCTGCTGGCCGCGTTGACGATCATCTTCCTGGTCGCCACCGCGACCATGCAGCCGCTGGCCATCTACTCCAAGTCCATCAACCCCGGCGTGGCGGACTCACTCGCGCTCACCTCCGACGGCGTCACCGGCATCGTGCTGGTCTCGTTGATCGTCTGCCTGATCCCGACCACGATCGGCGCGCTGCTGTCGGCCATCGGCATCGCGGGCATGGACCGCCTCGTCCAGCGCAACGTCCTGGCCATGTCCGGGCGCGCGGTCGAGGCCGCCGGGGACGTGTCCACACTGCTGCTCGACAAGACCGGCACCATCACCCTGGGCAACCGGCAGGCGGCCGAATTCGTGCCCGTGCCCGGGGTGAGTGAGGCGGAGCTGGCTCAGGCGGCCCAGCTGTCCAGTCTGGCCGACGAGACCCCGGAGGGCCGCTCGATCGTGGTGTTCGCCAAGAAGGCCTACGGGCTGCGCGAACGCCAGCCGGGCGAGCTGGCACACGCCGAATGGGTGCCGTTCACCGCTCAGACCCGGATGTCAGGGGTGAATCTGGACGGGTGGGAGGTCCGCAAGGGCGCGGCCACCGCCGTGATGAAGTGGGTACGCGATGCCGGCGCCCACCCCACCGACCAGGTGGGGCACATCGTGGACGGCATCTCCGGCTCCGGCGGCACCCCGCTGGTCGTCGCCGAGAAGGGCCGCGTGCTGGGTGTCATCCACCTCAAGGACGTGGTCAAGGAGGGCATGCGCGAACGCTTCGACGAGATGCGCCGGATGGGCATCCGCACCGTCATGATCACCGGTGACAACCCGTTGACCGCCAAGGCCATCGCGGACGAGGCCGGGGTGGACGACTTCCTCGCCGAGGCCACCCCCGAGGACAAGCTGGCGCTCATCAAGAAGGAGCAGGAAGGCGGACGGCTGGTCGCGATGACCGGCGACGGCACCAACGACGCCCCCGCGCTGGCCCAGTCCGATGTCGGGGTGGCGATGAACACCGGCACCTCGGCCGCCAAGGAGGCCGGGAACATGGTCGACCTGGACTCCAACCCGACCAAGCTCATCGAGATCGTCGAGATCGGCAAGCAGTTGCTCATCACCCGGGGCGCGCTGACCACGTTCTCCATCGCCAACGACATCGCCAAGTACTTCGCGATCATCCCCGCGATGTTCGCGGCGGTCTACCCCGGCCTGGACGCCCTGAACATCATGCGCCTGGCCAGCCCGCAGTCGGCGACCCTGGCCGCAGTGATCTTCAACGCACTGGTCATCATCGCGCTGATCCCCCTGGCCCTGCGCGGCGTGCGCTACCGGCCCTCCAGCGCCTCCAAGCTGCTGTCCCGCAACCTCTACCTGTATGGCCTGGGCGGGATCATCGTCCCGTTCATCGGCATCAAGCTCATCGACCTGCTGATTCAGTTCCTTCCGGGGATGTCATAAATGGACCGCATGCCCAGCTGGATCCGCCAGCACGTCGCCGCGCTCCGCGCGCTGCTCGTGCTCACGGTGGTCACCGGCATCATCTACCCCCTAGTCGCCACCGGCGTGGCCCAGGCGCTGCTCAACGGCAAGGCCAACGGCTCGCCGATCGGAAAGGACGGCGAGACCGTCGGCAGCGCGCTGATCGGACAGTCCTTCACCGACGCCGACGGCAACCCGGTCAGGAAGTACTTCCAGTCCCGCCCCTCGGCCGCCGGCGACGGCTACGACCCGACCTCCACCAGCGCCAGCAACCTCGGCCCCGAGGACATCATCGACGTGTTGCCGGTGCCCGGCGCCAAGGACGAGGAAGGCAACCCGGACGAAGGCAAGCAGTCGCTGCTCACCCAGGTGTGCGCCCGCTCCAAGGCGGTCGGCGCGCTGGAGAGCGTCAGCGGCGCCCGCCCGTACTGCACGCCGGACGGGGTCGGCGCGGTGCTCAAAGTCTTCCCCGACCGGGCAGTCAGCGTGAACCAGGCCTGCCCCGTCACTCCCTTCGTGACGGAGTATCAGGGCCTGAAGGTGGAGTGCGCCAAGCCGGGCGAGGACTACGCGGCCGGCCGGACCGTCCCGGTCAGAGGCGACGCGGGCACGCCCGCCGTGCCCGCCGACGCGGTCACCGCGAGCGGTTCTGGTCTCGACCCGCACATTTCGGTGGCCTACGCCGATCTCCAGGCCCCCCGCGTCGCCAAGGAGCGCGGCCTGCCCCTCGACAAGGTCAAGACGCTGATCGACGAGCACACCACCGGCCGGGCGCTCGGCTTCATGGGCGAGCCCGCCGTCAACGTGCTCGAACTCAACCTGGCACTCGACGGGAGGTGACATGCGCGGGCGGCTGAGGGTCTACCTGGGCGCCGCGCCCGGGGTCGGCAAGACGTACGCGATGCTCGGCGAGGGCCGCCGCGCCAGGGAGCGCGGCCGGGACGTGGTCGTGGGCTTCGTCGAGACCCACGGCCGCCCTCGCACCGCCGCCCTCCTGGAGGACATGGAGGTGATCCCGCGCAAGACGCTGGTCTACCGCGGGGCCACCTTCACCGAGCTGGACGTGGACGCCGTCATCGAGTGCAAGCCGAGGGTGGCGCTGATCGACGAGCTGGCCCACACCAACGTGCCGGGCTCGCGCAACGTCAAGCGCTGGCAGGACATCGACGAGATCCTCGACGCCGGCATCGACGTCGTCTCCACGGTCAACATCCAGCACCTGGAGTCCGTCAACGACGTTGTCCAGCAGATCACCGGCATCCCGCAACGCGAGACCGTCCCCGACGAGGTGGTCCGCCGCGCGAACCAGATCGAGCTCGTCGACATGTCCCCGGAGGCCCTGCGACGCCGCATGGCCCACGGCAACGTCTACGCCCCGGAAAAGGTCGACGCGGCGCTGTCGAACTACTTCCGCGTCGGCAACCTCACCGCGCTGCGTGAGCTGGCCCTGCTCTGGGTCGCGGGCAAGGTGGACGAGCAGCTCGACAGCTACCGGACCGAGCACGGTATCTCCGCCACCTGGGAGTCCCGCGAGCGGGTGGTGGTCGCGCTGACCGGCGGTCCGGAAGGCGACACGCTGGTACGCCGGGCCGCTCGCATCGCCGCCCGTAGCAAGGGCGCCGACCTGCTGGCCGTCCACGTCACCAGCTCCGACGGGCTGGCCGGCGCCGATCCCGCCAACCTGGCCCGCCAGCGCTCGCTGGTGGAGGACCTGGGCGGCACCTACCACCAGGTCGTCGGCGATGACATTCCCAGGGGCCTGCTCGACTTCGCCCGCGGTGTCAACGCCACCCAGCTCGTACTCGGCGCATCGAGAAGAGGCCGCTTCGCGCAGATCTTCTCCCGCGGTGTCGGGGTGGAGACCACCGCCCTGTCCGGCTCCATCGACGTGCACCTTGTCACTCACGAGGAGGCGAAGAAGGGCCGCAAGCACCCGGAACGCTCCCGCGCGGCGCTCAACCGAAAGCGCCGCCTCATTGGCTGGGCCGTCGCCCTGGCCGGTCTGCCGCTGCTGACCGCCGCCCTGCTCCCCTTCCGCGACGTGCTCTCGCTGCCCAGCGAGATCCTGCTGTTCCTCTGCCTGGTCGTCGGCGTCGCCCTCATCGGCGGCACCTGGCCCGCCTTCACCGCAGCTGTCGCCGGGTCGCTGCTGCTCAACTGGTACTTCACCCCGCCCGTCGGGCAACTTACGATCTCCGATCCGGAGAACCTGCTCGCACTGATCGTTTTTGTCCTGGTGGCCGCCGCGGTGAGCACGATCGTGGACCTGGCGGCCCGCCGTACCAGAGAGGCGGCCCGCGCCCGCGCCGACGCCGAGGCGCTGTCCACCCTGGCCGGACACGTGCTGCGCGGCGAGGCGGCACTGCCGTCGCTGCTCGCCCGCCTGCGCGAGACGTTCGGGCTGGACTCGGTCACTCTGCTCGAACGCCTCGGCGAGCCCACCACCGACGACCAGTCCGAGCCCGGCGCCTGGCGGATCGTCGCGACCTCCGGTGCGACCCCGTGTACTGCTCCCGCCATCGCCGACACCGACGTACAGATCAACGACACGCTCGTGCTCGCCGCCCGCGGCCGGCTGCTGGACGCCAGCGACCGGCGCGTGCTGGAGGCGTTCGCCGCCGAAGCCGCCGTCGCACTGCGGCAGGAACGCCTGCAGGAGGAGGCCGAACAGGCCAAGCCCCTGGCCGAGGCCGACAAGATGCGCACCGCCCTGCTCGCCGCCGTCAGCCACGACCTGCGTACCCCGCTGGCAGCCGCCAAGGCCTCCGTCGAGAGCCTGCGCAGTCCCGACATCGACTGGTCGCCCCAGGATCGCGACGAACTGCTCGACACCGCCCAGGAATCGCTGACCCGCCTCGACCGGCTGGTGGAGAACCTGCTCGACATGAGCCGCCTGCAAGCCGGCGTGCTCGGCCTCTCCCTTCAACCCCTCGCCTTGGAAGAAGTCGTCCCCCGGGCCATCGACGACCTCGGCCCGCTACGCGACCGCATCGAAGGCGACATCTCCATCGACCTGCCCGAGATCGTCGCCGACCCCGCCCTGCTGGAGCGCGTCCTGGTCAACCTCATGGCCAACGCCATCCGCTACAGCCCGCCCGACCAGAAGGTGCTCATCACCGCCAGCTGGCACGACGACCAGGTCGAGATCCGCGTCATCGATCGCGGGCCCGGCATCCCGCCCGAGGCCCACGACCGGGTCTTCCAGCCGTTCCAGCGGCTCGGCGACCGCGACAACGGCACCGGCGTGGGCCTGGGACTCGCGCTCTCGCGGGGATTGACCGAGGCCATGGGCGGCACGCTCGTACCCGAAGAGACACCAGGGGGAGGTCTCACCATGATCGTCCAAATGCCCATCTCGTCCAGGCGGTGACACCATGACCAAGATCCTCGTCGTCGACGACGAACCGCAGATCCTGCGCGCGCTGCGCATCAACCTGGCCGCCCGCCACTATGAGGTCGCCGTCGCAGCCGACGGCGCCTCCGCCCTGCGCGAAGCCGCCGATTGGCACCCCGACCTCGTCGTACTGGATCTCGGACTGCCCGACATCGACGGCGTCGACGTCATCCACGGACTGCGCGGCTGGACCCGGATGCCCATCGTCGTCCTGTCCGGCCGGGCCGGGAACCAGGACAAGATCGACGCCCTGGACGCCGGCGCCGACGACTACGTGACGAAACCGTTCAGCATCGAAGAGTTCCTCGCCCGCATCCGCGCAGTCTCCCGCCGCGCCGCCTTCCAGGAGGCCGAGCTGGCAAGCATCCAACTCGGCGACCACACGGTCGACCTGGTCGGCAAGACCGTGTCAGGGGGCATGCGGCTCACCCCCACCGAATGGCACATCCTGGAGATCCTGCTGCGCAACCCGGGCAAGCTCATTCCCCAGCGCTACCTGCTGACCGAGGTGTGGGGCAGCAAGCACGTCAAGGAGACCCACTACCTGCGCCAGTACATGGCCCAGCTGCGCAAGAAGTTCGAACGCGATCCCGCCCGCCCGCTGCACTTGATCACTGAGCCTGGCATGGGCTACCGCTTCACACCATGACACTCCGGCGCCGGCTTGGTTCAGGACAGTGGCGGGCTGCGGTTTCGCGGCTATCCTGGCGGACACCTTCAAGGCCACCTATCCGGTGCTGAGCCTTGCTACGCCGAGAATGTGGTCGAAGTGGCGGAACGCGAACCGGTCCAGATTCTCGATGACGAACCCCGCCTCCCGAATGGCCGCCAGGGTGTCACGGCTGGGGCGGCAACCCCCGGCAGCACGCGACCAGAGCGGGGCCGCCAGGCTCTCCAGCAGCGTCACCGCTGGATTGCCCGAGCGTTGGTGCTCGTAGAAACGCAGCTCACCGTCAGGTACGAGGATTCGCCGTACCTCCCGCAACGTCTCCTGAACGCGTGCCGCGCAGCACAACACCAGCGAGCACACGACGGCCTGACAGGACGCATCCTCGACCGGCAGGTGCCGCAGATCTCCGTCAAGGATCCGGACCGGGGTCGAGAGATGCTCGGCGATACGCTTCGCCGCCGCCCGCAGGAACGGGTCCGGCTCCACCAGCACGATCTCGTCCACGCTCTCCGGGTAGCAGGTGAGTTTCACCCCGTCGCCTGCCCCGATCTCCAGCACCCGCCCGCTCAACCCGGCCAGCAGCCGCCGGCGCTGCGGCGACGGCTCCGATCCGCTGCACACTGGTCGCGGATGGTGGAACTGCTCCATGCCCTCGGTGAAGTGTCGCCCGGTATCCGGCGGTTCGACGAGATCACCCATGCGCGCTGCCATGTCTCCTCCTGAGGACCACCACCCCACTATCGGGCCGCACGGCTCCAGGCAGGCCCCGCTTCTACGCAATTCTGACGGCTTTGGCCAGAATTCATACGCGTCCATGATGCCGAGGTCGGGACATACCACCCGTCGTAGCCTGAGGTGTGAGACGTACCGGCGGGAGTGACCGATGAACCGAACGCGTGGCCGCCGGCTGAGGGTCTACGTGGGTGCGGCGCCCGGGGTGGGCAAGACGTACGCGATGTTGGGCGAGGGCCGCCGCGGCCGGGATGTCGTGGTAGACGGCGGCGAAGCGGGGCTTACCGTCCTTGCCGATGCGTTGCCGGGAGAACCCCACCGGCGATCACACCTCTCCGCTGTGATCTCTTGCCATCAATTTGATCGTTTGACTGTCACCACGAACGTCGTGACCGCGCGGTGCCGTGTTCAAGTGCGTTCTCCGGATCCTTCGAAGACGCTGAGCATCGCCCATACGGGTGTCGCTGTGGACCTGAAGAGATGATCTGTGACTTCGGCGGGCGCTAGCCGCGCTCCTCCAACCAAGCGAGGACGGAACTGACGAAACCGTCGACGTGCGACAAGGGTTTGCCGGCGAACACCGCGTGGAGGTGCCCGACCCCGACCGCTTCGTTCCAGGCCCAGGCCCGTCGGTAGGTCTTCTCGTCGGTGGCGCGGAGGACGTCCCAGCCGTGCCAGGTCGCGACGAGTGCCGCGTCGATCGCCGGGTCGGACAGGATCGCCATGTCCCAGTCGAGGACGCCGGTCAGCTTGCCGTCCTCGCCGAAGTGGACGTTGCTGCCGCCGAGGTCGCCGTGGACGAGCCGGGCCGGGACCTCCTCGAGCGCCAGCAGCGTGTCCAGCCGCTGCCGAACTCCGTCACGCCACTTCGTCGGCAGGCGCGGAATGATCTCGTCGTTCAGGATGTCGGCCCATCCCAAGCCATCGGCATAACGGCGCGGCCTGTGGAGAACGGCCTCGAGCTCCGGCGAGATATCAACCTCGCGCAGTGCCTCCAAGAGCAGGCCGAACGCCGCAGGGTCCCCGATGCCTTCCGGTAGCCCTTCGCCGTCGATCCACGAAATCGCGACGGCTGCGCGTTCCCCGAACGTGGCCACCGCAGTCAGCGGCTCCGGCACGGCGAAAGGCAGACCGGCCGCCCCAACGGCTCGAAGAATCTCGACCCGGCGCGGCAACTCGGCGGCGGCATCGGGGCGCTTGCTGATACGCACCGCGGCGACGCCGGGGAACAGCACGACGTGGTGCATATTCCCGTGCTCGGCCAGGCGTGCGGAGCCAAGAGGAGCGTCGGGGACAAGTGCCTCAGCGATTTCCAGCAGGTCAGCGGGGACTGGATGAGACATCCGGCCATTCTGCCGGACGATCGCACGTGGCGAAGCCCCTGGGCCGCCCGGAAACCATCGGACGCCGGGAGCTTCCCCTCCCTCTGGCTCACCGCAGCGAAGACCGACGACCAGGCAGGTTGCGGCGGGCTTCGGCCACCGTCGGCAACCGCCGAGAGGAACAGGCGGTTCAGCCCAGGTTGAGGCGGGCGAGTTCGGTGCGGGTGGTGACGCCGAGCTTGGGAAAGGCCCGGTACAGGTGGTGGCTGACGGTCTTGGGGCTCAAGAAGAGCTGGGCGGCGATCTCCCGGTTGGTGACCCCCGTAGCCGCCAGGCGTACCACCTGCAGCTCCTGGGGCGAGAGTGAGGCGGCCAGATCGAGGGCGCCCTGGGTCACGGTCTCGCCCGCCGCGCGCAGCTCGGCGCGCGCCCGCTCGGCCCATGGGCCGGCGCCGACGCGTTCGAAGGTCTCCAGCGCGGCGCGCAGGCGGGTCCGGGACTCGTTCTTACGGCGGGCGCGGCGCAGCCACTCGCCGTAGAGCAGGTCGGTGCGGGCCCGTTCGAACGGCCGGTTCGCCTCGGCGTGTGCCCGTGCGGCCCGCTCCCAATGCCGCCCCGCCTCCGCGTCGTCGCGGGCGAGCAGGGCACGGCAGCGGTGCAGTACGGCGTCCGCCCACGGATGGCGGGCCGATCTCGCCCAGGACTCGAAGCGGGCCAGCGGCCCGGTGGCGCGGTCGGGAACGCCCAGCCGTACAGCGGCCTCGATCTGGTCGGGAGCGAAGTAGAAGGGCATGATCTGGTGCCGGAGCGGCCCGCGGGCCGCGGCCTCGAAGCGTTCCAGCGCGACCTCGAAGCGGCCCTTACCGAGATCCAGCAGGCCGAGCGCCCACTCGGCCCAGCCGACGATCGTCGCCACCGGATGTGCGCTGATGTGCGCGATCGTGCGCTCGGCGAGCTCGCGGCAGTCCTCCTCCCGGCCCTGGACGGCGGCCACCATGGCCATGACGCTCTCGAAGTGCGCGATGCGGTGCGTCTGGCCGATGTCGATGGCGAGCCGGCGTCCCTCGGCCGCGGTCGTGACGGCGTCGCGGAAGCGCCCGAGGTACATCTGGTGGACCGCGAGCACCGCCTGGGCGAGCGGCAGCAGCCCGATCACGCCATCGGCCCGGCATTCCTCGATCACCGACTGGGCGATGGAGAGCCCGTTGTCGAAGTCCCCCGAGATCCCGGCGAGCGAGCAGATGCTGATCCGCAGGGCCGGCATGCCGGAAGGAATCGTCACGGCCAGGGCGATGAGATCGCGAAACGGCGGCAGCGCCCGGTCCAGGTCGCCGGCCAGGAAGTCGGCCATCGCGCGGGCCGCCCGGACGAACCCGTCCAGCCCGTCCTGCGGCGTCAGAGGCAGGCCGGCCAGCCGCGCCGCGGACTCGGCGACGGCCGCCGGATCGCTGAGGTACCACGCGTTGCGTACCGCGTCCAACAGGAGGAGCGCCGCACCCTTGTGGTCCAGATCGATGATGGAGGCGGCGCCGTCGAGGAGGATCCGGTGGGCGTCGTGCACCGCACCCCGGTCGAACGCGATCCGGCCGCGCAGGCCCGCCAGCCGGGCGAGGGTCTGCGGGTCGTCGCCCAGTCGCCGCGCCTGATCGGCCAGGACCTGCGCGTGTTCCAGGGCGCCGGCGTCGGCGGCGGCCTCGGCTGCCAGGGCCAGCCGCCGGGCACGTTCGGCCAGGCCGGGGGTGAGCCGCGCCGCCCGTTCCAGGGCGGCGGCGGCCGCGGCGTGGCCCGCGCGTTCGCGGGCGCGGCCCGCCGCCTGCTCCAGCGCGGCGGCGATCGCCTCGTCGCGGCCCGTCACGGCGGCGGCCAGGTGCCAGGCGCGGCGGTCGGCGTCCTGTTCGTCGTCGAACACCTCGGCCAAGGCACGGTGCACGGCCAGACGCTCGTCGTAGGCCGCCCGCCGCGCCGCCGCCGTACGCATCAGCGGGTGGCCGAACGACAGCCGCCCACCGTCGGCCGACACGAAACCGGCGCGCTCGGCCGGGCCCAGGGCGGCGGCATCGACCCCCAGCTTCCCTGCCGCGCGCACGACCACGTCGAGATCCCCGGCGTCGTCCAGGGCCGCGATCAGCAGCATTGTCTGGGTGTCCGGCGGCAGGACCGCGATCCGCGCCTCGTACGCCTCCTGGATCCGGCGCGGCAGCGGCAGCGGTTCCTGCTCGTGCCGCAGGGATTCGGGCACCCGGGGCAGCTCGAGCAGGGCGAGCGGGTTTCCGCCGCTCGCGGCGAGGATCCGCTCCCGTACGGCAGGGCCCAGGCCGGGCGTGTGCTCGCGCAGCACCTCGCCCGCGGCATGCCGGTCGAGCCCTTCGAGCTGTAACTCCGCCACCCCGGGCGCGTGGAAGGCGTCCCTGGCCGCGAACAGCAGCGCGATCCCCTCCGAGTGCAGCCGCCGGGCCGCGAACAGCAGCGCCTCGGCCGATGGCCGGTCCATCCACTGGGCGTCGTCGACCAGGCAGAGCAGCGGGCCGTCCTCGGCCAGCTCGGTCAGCAGCGACAGCGCGGCCAGGCCGATGAGGAACCGGTCCTCCGGAGCGGTGGCCAGGCCGAACGCACCCTCCAGCGCCCTGGCCTGCGGCGCCGGAAGCCTGCCGATCCGGTCCAGGGCCGGGCGCAGCAGCAGGTGGAGCGCCGCGAAGGGCAGCTCGGCCTCAGTCTCGATACCGGTACCGCGCAGCGGCTGCATGCCCTCCGACGAGCGGGCGGCATGGTCGAGGAGCGCGGACTTGCCGATGCCGGGCTCGCCCCGCAGGATCAGGCTCCCGCTCCGGCCACTCCTGGCCTGCGCGATCAGCGCGTCGATCTGCGCCTGCTCTCTCTTCCGTCCCCACAGCACGATCAGAAGGTAGCGTCCCCGACCGGACGGGCATCAGACGCCCCACCAGACAATCGTCCGATACCGGACGGACGCCCCCGCTCCCTACCGTCGTATCGCAAGACGCGGTCCGTATGGACGCACTGGCATAGGGAGAAACGTATGGATTTTCTGATCTTTCTGCTGTTATTTGCCGGTTTGTGCGGGTGGCTCGACCACTGGGCCACCCGCAGCCCCGAGCCAAACTCCAGGAAGGGACGCTGAATGTTCGTCGGACACTTCGGTCTGGCCGCCGCGGTCAAGACGGCCCAGCCGCGCGTCCCGCTGTGGTCGCTCATGCTCGCCACCCAGTTCCTCGACGTGGTCTTCGTGGTCCTGTACCTGGCGGGCGGGATCGAGTCCTTCCACGCCGTCGCCCCGGGAACGTACGGTGAGGCGTTGATCGACGCCCAGTACACCCACTCACTGCTGGGCGCGTTGCTGCTGTCGGCGCTGTACGGCGGCATCGCCGCCTGGCGGTGGGGCCGCAAGGCCGGGTGGGTGCTGGGCGCGATGGTGTTCAGCCACTGGCTGCTCGACCTGCTCGTCCACCGTGCAGACCTCCCTTTGCTGCCCGGCAATGCCGGCGGCCTGTCGCTGCTCGGCCTCGGACTGTGGCAGGTCCCGTGGGCCACGGCCGTGGTGGAGGGGGTGCTCCTGGTGGTCGGCGCGGTCCTGTACTTCCGCTCGGTACGGGAGCGCGCCGCGATCACCGGGCGCGCGATGGTCGCCGGTGGCGTCATGGCGCTGCTGCTCGTGCTAAGCCTCGCCGTCGATGTCCTCAGTTGAGTCCTCAGTTAGGAAAGGTGCTGACGTGTTCGTTGACGTACCGGGCGGCCGTCTGGCCTACGACTCCGTCGGCGAAGGGCCGCTCGTCGTGTGCGTACCCGGCCTGGGAGACACCCGCGAGGCCTACCGGGCGCTGCGCCCGCGACTGGTGGAGGCGGGCTACCGGGTGGTGACGGCCGACCTGCGCGGCCACGGGGAGTCGTCGCCGGGATGGGACGACTACTCCCAGGCTGCGGTGGGCGGCGACATCGTGGCCCTGCTGGAGGAGCTGGACGCGCCCGGGGCCGTCCTGCTCGGCAACTCCTACGCCGGAGGCGGCATCGTCCAGGCCGCCGCCCAGGCGCCCGAGCGGGTGGCCGGCATCGTCCCGATCGACGGATTCATCAGAGCCATCCCCCTCAACATCGCCATCCGCGCGCTCCTCAGACTGATCGCCGCCTCCCCGCGGCTGTGGGGCCTCTACTACGGCACGGCGCACCCCACCGCCAAGCCCGCCGACCTGACCGAACACCGCGCCAAGCTCGTGGCCATGCTGCGCGACCCCCAACGGCGCGAGGCGATGCGCACCATGCTCCTCAACCGCGAACTCGACGCCGAGCACGTCGTCGGCCACGTCCGCTGCCCGGCCCTGGTCCTCATGGGCGCCAAGGACCCCGACTTCCCCGATCCGGCGGCCGAGGCACAGATCCAGGCGTCACTGCTGCGCGGGCAGGCCGTCGTGATCGACGACGCGGGCCACTACCCGATGTCGGAGTTCCCCGAGCGTACGGCCGAGGCCCTGCTGCCTTTCCTGAAGAACGTCTTCTGACCGGGTCTGGGCTTCGAACTGGACCTCTGGAAGATCCTGAGCCAGAACGGAGCGGCTCGATCCCCCCACCACATGCTGTACGGAACACCTTGTCGCCCCGGGGCTACGAGTGATGTACTAAAAGTGATTGCCTGTAGCGGCTCGACTCTCATCAACGGGGCCGTGGCACTCGAGATCGTGTGGCAGCGCTGAGATGTGCGTATGCCTGGTCGTCGTGCGGTCAGTGTTCCGGGAACCGGCCGCTCCAGGCGGTTTGTCGAGCCTGCGGCCGCGACACCACGCCCGCATGAGAACCAGGAGCTCGCCTATGGCCGGCTGAAGGTGTGCTGGCCCCAAATGAAGCGACGATCGCCAAGGTCCCGTGGCTGGCAAGGATCCGTCCGAGACATCTGCGCAACACCTGGGGCGTCACCGCCAGGCACTTGAGGGCCACGTTATCGAGTTCTAGATCGTCGGTACCGCTCCCGCCGTTCATGACGGAGCTGAGACCGACCGCCAAACCACAGCGGCCGGCGGCCATCTATGACATGGCCGAGTCCCGGCCCGAAAGGCCAGTAAACAGGAGATCGACGTGCTGAAGGAGACCTCTGTCGGCCTCGCGATAGTCGCATCGGCCGGAGCTCTGCTCACGAGCTCGCCTGCATCAGCGCAGATGATCCCCGCGTCCACACAAGCCAACGTGGCCTATGTCCAGACGGCGGGGACGTCCATGGGGAGCAGTTGGGGTGACCCCTGGGTTCCTCACTGCCGAATCCACCACCACCGATTCCATCGCTTCGCCTGCTTCCACCACCGCTTCCGTCACTTCCATCGCTTTGACGGATTCCACGGGAACCGGAACTTCGACTTCCACGAGAACAGGAGCTTCAATTTCAACCGGAACGCCGACTTCGGTGCCATCCGAACGGTGATCAGCAACACCAACATCAACACCAACCTCGCGCGCTGATCACAGCACGGCGCGCCATTTCGGAGACGCCGCCGAGCGGCGGGTTGCGGGCGACTTCGGAGCCACCGTCCGCCGCTCCGCGGCACAGCTTTCGAGGCCGACCGGTCCATGCCCTGACGGGTCCGATCACTCAAATGTCATCGGCGCGTACGCCAGCACGGCCCGTACACCAGGCTCGACGGCTGCGCGGAAAGCGGCGTCCAGCTCGGCGGGTGAGGCGCTGGTCTCGCCGTCCAGCCACGCCCGTAGCAGCCCCATGAACGCGCCCACCACGCAGACCACCAGCAGGTCGAGCGCGGCCGATGCTCGCGCGCCCGCGGCAAGGAGCTCGCCCCCCGAGACCTGCTCGCCCCCCGAGACCTGCTCGGCACCCTGGTCCCAGACGCCGGATTCGAGGTGGAGTCCCAGGGCGACCTGCCGTACCTGCTCTACCACGTCCGCGCCACCCGGCCGTTGAAGGGATTGTAAGAACAGCGGCCGGCCGGTGCCGAGCGTGCGGATGGTTCTGGTCGCGGAGGTGGAGTTCCGCGAGATGTCTCACGTCGGGGGAAGCGGTGCCGCTGGGCTCGTCACGTTCTCGGCCAGTCCGCGAGTTCGGCGAGCAGGAGCGCCTCGGCGAGGCAGGCGCGTTCGAAGTCGGCCAGGTGCAGGTTCTCGTCGGTGCTGTGGGCGCGGCTGGCTGGATCGCCTCCGGGGCTGGTGATGAGGACGGCGGCGTTCGGGTATGCGGCGGCGAATTCCGCGACGAAGGGGATGGCGCCGCCGCCTCCCAGGTCGACCACGTCGCGCCCGAAGGCCCGTCGGTAAGCGCGGCGTGCCGCGTCAAAGGCCGGGCCGCGGGTGTCGACCGCGTACGGCTGCGCGATCTCCGCCTCGGTGACCTCCACCTGTGCGCCCCAGGGTGCGTGGTCGCGCAGGTGCCCGGCCAGGGCCGCGCGGGCCTGTACCGCGTCGTCGCCCGGCGCGATGCGCAGGCTCACCTTGGCCCGGGCGGATGCGGTGAGGGCGTTGGCGGCTCCGGACACGGAGGGTGCGTCGATGGCCAGGACGGTCGCCGCGGGTCCGGCCCAGACTCGTTCGGCGACGCTGCCCGAGCCGAGCAGCCTGACGCCGTCGAGCACGCCCGCCTCGGCCCGGTACCGTTCGGCGGGGTAGTCCGCCTGCGGCGGGCGGCCGGTGGCGAGGCTGTCCACCGCGACGTGGCCGTCCTCGTCGTGCAGGGTGGCGAGCAGGCGGCACAGTGCGGTGAGCGCGTCGGGAGCGGCCCCGCCGTATGTGCCGGAATGCACGCTCTCCGCCAGCGTCCGCACCTCGACGACGCAGTTGGCCATGCCGCGCAGCGTGGTGGTGAACGAGGGGACGCCCACGTCGATGTTCTCCGAGTCGGCGAGCACGATCACGTCGGCGGCGAGCTTGTCACGGTGCCGGTCGAGGAAGGCGCCGAGCGTCGGGGAGCCGATTTCCTCCTCGCCCTCGACGATGACGACGACTCCGACCGGCGGACGCCCGTTGTGCGCGAGCAGCGCGGCCAGGTGGGTGGCGATTCCCGCCTTGTCGTCGGCGGATCCGCGGCCGTACAGTCGCCCACCGCTTTCGCGTGGCTCGAACGGGCTGCTCGACCACAGGGCTGTGTCGCCGGCGGGCTGCACGTCGTAGTGGGCGTACAGCAGCACGGTGGGACGGCCGGGAGGTGCGGGACAACGGGCGAGGACCACCGGCCGCCCGCCGGGGATGTCGTCCAGGATCTCCACCTCCTGGGCGGCGCCGGCGCGGAAGAGCTCTGCCGTCAGCTCCGCGCAGCGGCGCAGGTCCTCGGTCGCGGCCGGGTCGGCGCTCACCGACGGGATGCGGATGAGGGCCTCGAGGTCGGCTCGTACGTCGGGCAGCACCTTCTGTACGGCGCGCCGCAGGTCATCGCTCATTGACGATCTTCCTTTCCGATCGGGTGTCGAGCCAGGAGGGGAGCAGGGCGAGAGCCAGCACCGCGACGATCAAAGCGAACCCCGCCGGATACCCCGCGGGCCCGGCCACGAGCCCGAACCCGACGGCGCCGATCCCCATCCCGCCGTCGTAGGCGAGGTTCCACAGCGCGCTCACCTGGCCGAACGCGGAGGAGGATGATCGCGCGAGCATCAGCACGAGGGTGACGTTCTGGGCGGCGCCGAAGCCGGCGCCGAAGAGCGCCGCCCCCGCGATCACCGTGTAGGGGTTGTCGAGCCAGACGATCCCGGCCATCCCGATGACCGCGGCGATCACCGCCGGCACCAGCAGGACGGACTGGCCGTGGCGGTCGCCGTACCGGCCGGCCGTCCACCGTGCGAGCGGCATCGCGCAGGAGTGTGCGAGCAGCGCCGTCGCGGCGGTCCCTGGCGAGCCGGCGGGGACGGCCAGCGGCAGGAACGTCAGCAGCACCCCGGCCGCCAGGGTGATCATCGCGAAGGCGATGACAGGCCGGGCGAGAGCGGCGTGGCGCAGAGGGCGAAGGACGCCCCCGTGCTGCTCGACCGGCGCCGCCTCTCGAGGCAGCCAGGGAATCCCGATGAGCGCGAGCAGCGCCAGCCCCGTTCCCGCGAGGAAGACCGGTCCGTGGCCGACGAGTGGAACCAGCCACAAGCCGATCGGCAGCCCCAGGATCGCGGGGATCCCGACGGCCACGCCGTACACGCCCAGCGCCTCCCCCCGACGCTCGGCCGGAGCCAGCTCGGCCACCAGGGCGGGACCCACCACGACCACGATGGCCAGGCCGGCTCCACGCGCCAGGCTCGTGGCCAGCACCACCGGCAACGCAGCGGACAGGACCAGCAGGGCCGAGGGAACGCCGAGGAGGAGGACACCCAGCGCCATGCTGACGCGGTAGCCGTACCGAGCCAGCAACCTCGGCATGACCAGTTCCATGAGCACGGTCGCCAGCATGGTGACGCCGGTGGACAGCCCAGCGCCCATGTTCCCCGAACCGCCTGATGCCGCATACAGCGGAACGATCGGAACGAGCAGGTAGAAGCTGGTCATCGAGGCGAGCGAGGTCACCCCCAGGAAGACCATCGGACGGCTGAGCAGCGGTTGCGCACCGGTTTGAATCACCGGGACAGCCTCGCCAGGATGGCCGCCGGACGCATCGGGCGAATGCCCTATCCGGCATCCCTAGTTCTCGTCCGGATCTGAGAGCCTGGGCTCATGGTCTTCGTAGGCAGGGACGCGGAGCTGGCCGCTCTGGCCGAGGCCTACGCGCATGCTCGAGAAGGTTCTGCCTCCACCGTGCTGCTCGGCGGCGAAGCCGGGGTGGGCAAGACCCGGCTGCTCGCCGAGTTCACGGCGCCGCTGACGGGGGAGGCGTGGCTGCTCTCGGGCGACTGCCCCCAGGTGGGCGAGAACGGCCTGGCGTTCGCGCCGTTCACCGCCATGCTGCGCCACCTGCTGCGCAGGATCGGCGCGGAGGGCTTCCTCCGCCTCCTGCCCCGCGGCGAGCCCGGCGAGCTGGGCAGGCTGCTTCCGCTCCTGGGCAGGCCCGTCGGCGACGGCGATCCCGCCCTGACGCAGGCACGGCTCTTCGAGGAGATCCTCACCCTCTTCGAGAACCTCGCCGAGGACCGGCCCTTGATGATCGTCGCCGAGGACGTGCACTGGAGCGATCGGTCCAGCCGGGAGCTGCTCGACTTCCTCATCAGAAACCAGCAGGCGGCCGCGGCTTTCCTCCTGGTCGTCACCTACCGGAGCGACCACCTGCACCGGACGCATCCACTCCGCCCGGTGCTGGCCGAATGGGATCGCAGGCCGTGGACGACCCGGATGGAGCTCGGCCGGCTCGGCAGGGACGAGGTGGTCCGTCAGCTTCGCGGCCTGCTCGGCGGCGAGCCGGCTCCCGCGGTCATCGAGGACGTCTTCCGGCGCAGCGAGGGCAACCCGCTGTTCGTCGAGGCGCTGTCAGCCCGGGCGGGCGCGCCGGTGCCCGCGTCCATTCGCGACCTGCTGATCACGCCGCTCGACAGGCTGCCGCAGGAAACGCGGCGGGTGGTCCAAGCCGCGGCCGTGGGCGGCGCTCAGGTCGGCCACGCGCTGCTGCGCGCCGTCACCGGGCTGGACGACGCCCGCCTCACCGACGCGCTGCGCCCAGCGGTGAGCGCGAACCTCCTCCTGATCGAGGAGGAGGTGTACGCGTTCCGTCATGCGCTGGTCCAGGAGGTGCTCTACGACGACGTGCTTCCCGCAGAACGCGGGCGGCTTCACGTACGGTATGCCGAAGCTCTGGAGCGGGACCCGGAGCTCGCTCCGCTGGGCCGGGCGGCGTACGAGTCCGCCCTGCACTGGCACGCCGCCAAGCGCCACCCGTCCAAGACACTGGCGGCCGCTCGCCGCGCCGCCGCCGACGCCGCGGCGTCCCTGGCGCACGCGGAACAGCTGCACATGCTGCTTCGCGTGCTGGAGCTGTGGGAACAGGCGCCCGATCCGGCCATGTCCAAGTCCGACGTGCTCGACGAAGCGGTACGCGCCGCCATCGCCGCAGGCGAGAACGCGACCGCCGTCCAGCTGGTCGAGACAGCCCTCTCGGCCGAGAGCGATCCTGCGCGTGCCGGCTGGCTGATCGCCCACCGCGGCGAACTGCGCCACCTCCTCGGCATGCCGGGCGACCTGGACGATCTGCGCGAAGCGGCTCGTCTGACGCCGTGCGAGCATCCGGCACGCGCGACCGTGCTCAACCTGCTCGCCAATCGCCTCCTCACGGTCCCTCGGGAAGCCGAGGGCCGGGTCGCCGCCCGCGAGGCGCTGAAGGCGGCGCAGGCCGCGGGCGATGCCAAGGCCGAGGTCATCGCCACCGTCAACCTGACGTACGCGCAGGCACGGGCCGGCGACCTCGACGCGCAGCTGCCTCACCTGATCGAGGCCCAGGCGACGGCCCGCCGCATCGGCGACCAGGGTGGGCTCCTGCACGCCTATCGCTGTGAGGCGGACGTCCTGCAGGGCGCCGGCAGGTACGCCGAGGCGGCCGAGGCGGCCCGCCGGGGACTCGCCGCCGCCACGCGGTCGGGTCTGGCCCGAACGGCGGGCCCGATCCACGCGGGCAACCTCGCGGAGGCGCTGATCGCCCTGGGCCGGTGGGAGGAGGCCGCCGAGATCGTCGAGCACGCCCTGCGTGTCACCCCGACACCCAGCCTTCGCGCGTACCTGATGGTGCTGGCCGGCACGATCGCGCTGGCCAGGGGCGACCTCGCAGGCTGCGAGAGTGCCGCTGCCCACGCCCGCGAAGTCTTCACCAGAGGTACGTCCTACGCCCAGGACCACCTCTTGCTGGTGCGCATGGAGGTGGATCTCCGCAGAGCGCAGGGGCGCACGGCCGACGCCGCGCGACTCGTGGAGGAGGCGCTGATCAGCGGAAGAACGAGCCCGCGCTACCTGTGGCCGGTGATTGAAGCGGGCGCGTCCCTGCCCGTGCCCGGCCTGCCCGAGACCGCGGCCGCGTTGCCGGTGATCGGGCCCGTCCAGGAAGCCCACCGCCTGGCCTTCACCGCCGAGACCGGACAGCCGGACCTCTGGCCGTGCGTCGCGGCCGCGTGGAGAGATCTTCACCAGCCATACCCTCAGGCTCTGGCCCTGCTGCGCGCCGCGGAGCACGCCGCGGAAACGGGAGACCGCTCCGCAGCCTCCTCCCGTCTGACCGACGCCGCCAGGGAGGCGGACCGCCTGGGCGCGGAGCCCCTGCGTGCCCGGATCGAACGACTGGCGCGCCTGGCCCGGATCTCCCTCGCCGTACAGGGCGAGACCGACCCGGCCGAGGAGCGCGACTTCGGCCTCACGCCGCGCGAGCGGGACGTGCTACGCCTGCTCGCCGACGGCCGCACCAACCGGCAGATCGCCGAGGAGCTGTTCATCTCGGTCAAGACGGCGGGCGCGCACGTGAGCAACATCCTCGCCAAGCTCGGCGTACGCAGTCGTGTCCAGGCCGCCACGGCTGCGCACCGGCACGAGTTGATCTAGCCGTTGTTCTTCTCAGGGCGTGGGTGCGGCTCGTCACCAGGCGGCGGCAGGACGCATTCAGCCAGGCGCCGGGGGTGAGCCCACGACTGTCCTTCCGCAGGCCGCGCATCCTCACCGTCTTCTTGGCTTGACCTGTCTTGGCATGGGCAGAGTTCGAGCGCCACTTCACCCGGCAGGGTAGAGCTGGGCTCGTGCATCAGGCCCTATGGAGCGCCCTGCCGCCACGAGCACGCCTGCCTGAGATATCCGATGCTGCAGGATGGGCGCCATGATGGAGATCAACTTCCTGACCGAATCCGACCGCGCCTGCTGGGAATTGCTGGCCCGCGGTAAAGACACATACTTCAAGACTGAACGCAGCGACGACGACTACGAACGGACCTGGCGACGCCTGCTCGACGACGAGCAGATACGCGGGATCGCCGCCCGCCTGGACGGCAAAATGGTCGGCATCGCGCACTACCTGTTCCACGCCAGTGTCTGGTACGCCGGGAAATGCTATCTGGCGGACTTGTTCGTGGACGCGGAAGTCCGGCGGCGGGGTATCGCGACGGCAGTGATCGAGTGGGTGGCGCGGGACGCCAAGGAGCACGGCTTCCCAGGCCTCTACTGGAACACGTTGGTAGACGCCCCGGCTCGCGCGCTGTACGACAAGGTGGGCAAGTTCCACAAAGGGCTCATCCTCTACACCTACCGGCGTGACGCGAACCAGACCTCCACCCAGCGCTGAGGGACGACCGGCATAGGGCGAAGGCCTGATCGCGCAGACGTGCAGACCGGGGCGGCCAAGTACGCCGACAGCAGGGCGGTTCGTAGCTTTACGCTAATTATAATGAATATAGTATGCGTAAAACGCCGACGTCGCGGCGCAAGCCAAGGGAGGGAAGCACGTGAAGCTCGTGATCTTCGGGGCCAACGGCCCGACAGGGAGGCTCGCCACCGCCCAGGCGCTCGCCGAGGGCCACACCGTCACCGCGGTCACCCGGCACCCGGAGGCCTTTCCCCTCAGTGATTCCGCGCTGCACGTGGCGAAGGCGGACGCCTTGGACCCCGAGGCGGTGAACCGGGTGGTGACCGGGCATGAGGCGGTGATCTCGACACTCGGCGTCCCCTACGGCTCCGAGGTCCCCACCACGTTCTCCCGCTCCGCCGAGAACATCGTCGCGGCCATGGCCGCCCACGGCATCCGGCGCCTGGTGTGCGTGACCTCGACCGGTGTCCCCATGAAACCCCCGCCCGGCGAGACCCTCATCTACCGCAAGGTCATCATGCCCCTGCTCATCAGAATGGGCCGCCCGCTGTACGAGGACGCCGCCCGCATGGAAGAGATCGTCGCCCGGACCGACCTCGACTGGACCATCATCCGTCCCTCCGGCCTGTTCGACGGCGACGCGGTCACCGACTACACCGTCGCCCCGCCGCAGATGATCGGCCGGTTCACCGCGCGCCGCGACCTGGCCGACGCGCTCATCCGCGAGGCCGTCGAGGGCCGCAACATCCGCTCCATCGTCGAGGTCATCACCACCGAGGGGACGCCGAGCGTCTACCGCGTGTTCCTGAAGGAAGCGCTCCGCATCGGCAACGGCAGCGCTTGAGCGGCGCGCGGCCACGAACGTGGAGAAGACCGCGCTCCCGACGCCTATTGGGGGCGGAGGTGCGCGGGCTTGGCCAGGAACCGGGATCGGCCGAGGATGACAATGCCCGCCACCATGGCGATCAGACCGGCCACCTCGCCCACGAGCGCTTCCGGAGTCACCCGCAGATGCTCGGAGAAGATCGCCGCTCCCAGCACGATCCCGATGATCGGCTCGGCGGCCGTGGTGGCCGGCAGCGAGATCTGCAGCGGAGCGGCGTCGAACGCGCTCTGGTTGAGGAGCAGCCCCACTACGGCGACGCACGGCAGCACGTACGGTTGCCAGGTCGCGAGCACGCTGGGCCCGTTGCCGAGGGTGAGCAGGGTGTTGCGGGTCAGCACGTCCTGCAGCCCGTACAGCACTCCGGCTGCGGCGGCCAGCGACATCGCCTTGACTTTCAGGGAACGCCGCAGCCCGAAAAGGACCAGCGCCCCCGCGGCCAGGACCACCGGGAGCGCCGCGAGCCATCGCGTGGAGAGCGGATCTGGAAGCTGGCCGCCCTGAGGCCGCCCGGCGAAAAGGAAAAGAGCCACTCCTCCGCTCACCAGTACGGCGCCCAGTTGTAGCGTGCGGCCGAACGGCTCCTTGTAGACGACATGGGCCGTGGTCAGGGCGAACAGCAGGTTCATGGAGAGAAGCGGCGTCACCTGCGCCACGTCCGCCTCCCGCAGAGCGACGGCGCCAAGGACCTGGCCGCAGAGCATCAGCCCCATCCCGGCCAGCCACAACGGCATGCGCATCAGGTCCAGCAGCAGGCGCGCGTGCAGAATCTCCTCAAGGGGTTCGCGATAGGCGGCGTGCTGCTGGGCGACGAAGCCGATGCCGAGAAAACAGGCCGCCCCCAGAGAGATGATGATGATCATCAATGGTGTTGCTCCCGGATGTCCTGTTCGACAGGGACGGGTGCCGGGGCGGAAAGGTCTTCCCCCACGTCTTGATCGCCCATGCGTACTGTTCGAGGCGTTCTCGGATGGGCTTTGACCCAGCAGCCTCTGCGTTCCGCCTTCCCCGAAATGGCGGCTCCGTAACAGCGCAGCTCACCCTGAACAGACGTGGCCGAGGCCGCTTGACGCGCCGGTGATGAGCCGGGTTCGGGGGCCTAGCGTTCGTCGGCGGGGTAGTCGGCCGAGCGGCTCACGTCGGCCCACTTCTCGGTTTCGGCGGCGCGGATCTCGGCGGCCTTCTGGGCTGCTGCGACGGCGTCGCTGCCGAGGAGGAGGCGTCGGGGCGGGGAGTCGTCGCGGACGACGTCGATGATGATCTTGGCGGCGCGGGCGGGGTCGCCGGGCTGGGTGCCGTCGGTGTCGCGTCGGTAGCGGTGGATGGCGCCCACGGTCTCCTCGTAGTCGGGGCCGACGGGGTGGATCTCCATGGAGGAGCCTTGCCAGTCGGTACGGAACGCGCCCGGCTCGACGATGACGACCTTGATGCCGAAGGGCGCGACCTCGCTGGCGAGGACTTCCGAGAAGCCTTCGACGGCGAATTTCGCGGTCTGGTAGGCCCCCATTCCTGGGGTGCCGCCGACGCGTCCTCCGATGGAGGAGAACTGTACGAAGACTCCTGATCGTTGGGTGCGCAGGACGGGCAGGGCGGCCCGTGTGACGTTCACGACGCCGAAGAGGTTGGTTTCGACCTGGGCGCGGAAGTCGTCTTCGGCCATCTCTTCGATCGGCGCGCTGTTGCCGTAACCGGCGTTGTTGACGACGACGTCGAGACTGCCGAAGGTGTCGGTGGCCTCCTTGACCGCTCGGGCGGCCGCGGCGGCGTCGGTGACGTCCAGCGCGACCGCCCGTATCCGGTCGCCGTGGCGGGCCACCAGGTCGTCGAGCTGCTTGGGGCTGCGTGCGGTGGCGATGACCCGGTCGCCTGCTGCGAGGACGGCTTCGGTGAGGTGACGTCCGAAGCCGCGTGATGCTCCAGTGATGAGCCATGTCTTGGCCATGGGGGTTCCTTCGATCGATGCTCCCATTAACTGTCTCATCAATGTAGCACTTAAAGAGTTAATATCCGCATTTATGTGACATAGACCTCTGGCGGTGGTGGCCCCGATCACGACCACGTCATAGGTACGGGTGCCTTCGGGTCAGCGGCCGGGCAGCCGCTGGGTGATCTCCTGGAGGAACCAGCGGTTGCCGTCGGGGTCGGCGAACGAGGCGAAGGAGCCGTAGCTGGCACGCTGCGGGTGCAGGCCCATGACGCGGCCCGTCTCGCCGGCCTGGTGGAAGGCGCCGGTGGCGTCGTGGAACGGGCCGGTGACGTCGACGCCGCGGCCGGTCAGCTCCTTGTGGGCCTGCTCGATGTCGGAAACGATCAGGTGCAGCCCCTGGACCGTGCCGGGTCGGGCCTCGGTGAGGCCTGCGCCGAAGATGATCGAACAGGCGGAGCCGGGGGGAGTGACCTGGATGATCCGGTAACCGTCGTTGACGGGGAAGTCGGCGTCGAGGCGGAAGCCCAGCTGCCGGGTGTAGAAGTCCTTGGCGCGGTCGACGTCGGAGACGGGCAGGACGACGACTTCGAGCTTCATGTCCATGGGTGGTGATCTTTCTTTCGCTTCGTGGGGCTATCGGGTGGCTCGTGCGGCCTTCTCGATGACACCGGACACGGTCTTGGGCTGGGAGACGGCGACGGAGTGGGAGGCGCGTACTTCGATGGAGTGCGCGTGGGCGCGCTTGGCCATGTAGCGCTGGACCTCGGCGGGGATGTTGAGGTCCTGGGTCGTGATGACGGCCCAGGTGGGCTTGTCCTTCCAGGCTGCGGTCTCGGTCTTCTCCTCCAGGGCGGACTGGGCGATGGGCCGCTGGGTGGCGGCCATGAGGGCCGCGGTGCCGGCGGGTACGTCGGCGGCGAACTGGTGGTGGAACTTGCCCGGCTTGATGTACAGGTCGGTTCCTGCCGTGCCGTCGGGAAGGGTGAAGGGGGTCGGGTCGAGCGTGGCGGGGAGGGTGGAGCCGGGGTACTTGTTCGTCAGCTCGAGGGCGGTCTCTCCGGGGGCGGGCAGGAAGGCTGCGACGTACACGAGGGCCTTGACCTGCGGGTCGTTCGCGCCGGCCACGCTGATGACCGAGCCGCCGTAGGAGTGCCCGACGAGGATCTTGGGTCCGGCGACGTGGTCGAGGACGCTGCGGAGTGCGGCCGCGTCGTTGGCCGGTCCACGCAGCGGGTTGGCCGCCGCGACGACGGGGTAGCCGTCCGCGCGCAGTTCCTCGATCACCGCGTTCCAGCTGGAGGCGTCGGCGAAGGCGCCGTGCTCCAGCACGATGGTCGGCTTGGCGGGTTTGTCCGCGGCGAGGGCGGGCGTGGCGGCGGCGGTGGCGAGGAGACCGATCGCCACCACTGACAGGGCACCCGACGCGAGCCGCCGGCCGCGTACACCTTTGCTGCTGACCACGACATTCCCCTTTCAGAAGGCTTCAGAGATCTGGTGCCTCACTGTCGTCCGGGAAGGGCCGCGGTCACATCCGTCACTTGACGGTCAGTCACGAGGAGCCAGGTTCAGCAGCACAACAGCGCTGCTCGGCGCATTGAGACGCACCGCAACAGCTGACAACCCCGTACCTCAGCGAGAGGAACGTCATGAAACGCCTACTGATCATGTTCGCGGCCGGAGCGGCCGGAGCGGCCGGAGTGCCGCTGGCGGTGACGCGCGAGCTGTGCCGGTACCCGTCCGTCTCCCGCTACACCGGCCACGGCGACCCGGCCGACGCCGGCAGCTACTACTGCGCCCGCCGACCGTGGACGCGGACCGTCTGACGGCAGGCGCCCTCGAACGCGCCGACAGCCTGCCGGATCGCATCCGGCAGGCTGTCTTGGTATCGCTTGCCGGTCAGAGGTGGTCCACGTCGACGACGGCTTGGGCGAAGGCCGTAGGTGCTTCCTGCGGCAGGTTGTGGCCGATGCCCTCCAGGGTGCGGTGCTCGTAGGCGCCGGTGAACATGTTCCGGTACGACGAGCCGTCGCCCGGCGGTGCCGTGAAGGGGTCGCGTTCGGCGTCCAGGGTGATGGTCGGCACCTTGATGGCCGGTCGTGCGGCGAGTCGCTTCTCCAGGCCGTCGTAACGGCGTTCCCCGTCGGCCAGGCTCAGCCGCCACCGGTAGTTGTGGATGACGATGGCGGCGTAGTCGGGGTTCTCGAAGGCCGCGGCCGTGCGCTCGAACGTGGCGTCGTCGAAGTTCCACGTCGGGGAGACGGTGTCCCAGACGAGCCGGGTCAGGTCGTGGCGCTTGTCCTTGTTCTCCATGGCCAGCCGGCCCCGCTCGGTGGCGAAGTAGTACTGGTACCACCAGGCGTATTCGGCCTTCGGCGGCAGCGGCGTGAGGTTGGCCTCGAGGTTCGTGATGAGGTAGCCGCTCACCGACACCAGGGCCTTGCACCGGTGCGGCCACAGGGCCGCGATGATGTCGGCGGTTCTCGATCCCCAGTCGAACCCGGCCAGTACGGCCTTGTCGATCTTGAGGGCGTCCATCAGGGCGACGATGTCGAGCGCGATCGCCGACTGCTGGGCGTTACGGAACGTCTTGGAGGACAGGAACCGCGTCGTGCCGTGCCCGCGCAGGTAGGGAACGATCACTCGGTAGCCCTGCGCCGCCAGCAGCGGAGCGACGTCGACGAAGCTGTGGATGTCGTACGGCCAGCCGTGCAGGCAGATGACCACAGGCCCGCGCGCCGGGCCCACCTCGGCGTACCCGACGTCCAGCAGCCCGGCCTTGACCTGCTTCAGCGAGGCGAAGGACGTGTGCGTGCCGGGCGTGACCGCCGGCAACGTCGGGGCCGCCCCACGCCGCGTGGCGGCGGAGGCGGCCGGGAGCGCCTGCAAGCCCGCCAGCGAGGCGACGGCCGCGCCGGTGGCCAAACCGAGGGCCTTGCCGAAGGTGCGCCTGTCGATCATGTGGAAGTCCTCCGTGTCATGTCACCAGTAAAAGCGGCATTTCTTACTGTTTCCGGCAGGGATTTCCCGCACATCAGTCAGATGACGGCGAGACACGGCGAACGGCAGCCCTGCCGATCACGCGAACCCTCCGCTGCAGCACGGCGCCCCGGCAGACCGAGCCGGCACCGGCGAGCGAGGGCAGGCAGGAACATTGAGTCATTCGACTGTTCCCCCTCCAGGCGCGTCCGGACGATCCTTGGTCGCGGCCCATACGAGCTGGAGGATCCGTGAAGCCCACTCCTGTTGTCTTCATCCATGGCGCGTGGCTCCACGCGTCGTCGTGGGAGGCATGGAACGAGCGCTTCTCCAGCTTCGGGTTCGCCGTCTGCGCGCCGGGCTGGCCGGGAGAGCCCGCCACGGTGGACGAGGCCCGCCGGCATCCCGAGACGCTCCACGAGCTGGGGCTCGACGCGCTCACGGATCACTACGCGCGCATCGTCCGCTCCTTCGACACCCCGCCCGTGATCGTCGGCCACTCGGTGGGCGGGCTCATCGCGCAGCACCTCCTCGGCACGAACGCGGGCCGGGCCGCGGTCGCCATCGCCCCCGCCCCGGTCGGCCACCTGACCTTGCCGCCGCCGGGGCAGCCGTGGCCGGTGTCGATGGACGCCGGGAGGTTCCGGCGGCTGTTCGCCAACGCGGTCACCGAGCAGGAGTCGGCCGAGCTGTTCGAGCGCCACGTCGTGCCCGGGCCGCGCCGGCTGCTGGCCGAGCTGGGACACGGCGGCGCCGTACGGCATCCGCGGGCGGTCGTGGACCACGGCAACACCGGCCGCGGCCCGCTGCTGCTGATCTCGGGGCAGGAGGACCGGCTGGTGCCCGACCACGTCACCCGGGCGGTGTACAAGTCGTACGGCGACTCGACGGCCACCAGCAGCCTCAAGCAGTTCCCGGACCGGGCCCATTCGCTGGTCGTCGACAGCGGCTGGCGGGCGGTCGCCGACCACGTGCTGGTGTGGCTGGCAGAGCGAGAGGTACGCGCGGGCCCGTCGAAGTGGTGAAGGGAGCTCACGTATCTTGGGCGCGTGAGAGCAGACGCGACACGCAATCTGGAACGCGTCCTGAGCACGGGCGCCCGCATGCTCGCCGACGACCCCTCGGCGACCATCGCCGCCATCGCCGCCGCGGCAGGAGTGGACCGCCGCACGGTCTACCGCCGCTTCGCCTCCCGCGAAGACCTCATGGCCGCCGTCTACACGGCACGCTACGACGCGGTCGAGGAGGCCGTCGAGGCCGCCAGGCTACGCGAGGCCCCGGTCGCGGTCGCACTGCATCGCTACGTCGAAGGCATCATCGCCGTCAATCGCAAATGGCCCGTGGAAACGAGCCGCATGCTCCGCGAGGCCACGATCAGCGAGCGTCGCCGCCGCCTGGTCGACGAGGTCGGCGTCTTCTTGCGGCGCGCCACCGACGAGGGCCTGCTCCGCTCCGACCTGCCGCCCGGCTGGGCGGCCACGGTCCTGTCGCCGCTGATGGAGCACGCCGCCGAGGACCTGTCCGAGCTGAGCGCCGCGCAGGCCGCCGACGTCGTGGTCGACACGCTGCTGCGGGGCGTCGGCACCCCAGGCGCCCCGCAGCAGCGCTGACCGCGGCATGGTGGCGTGCAGAACGGCTGCTATGGTGAAAGACGCTCGAGATCGGAAGCCAAGGAGACCAGACATGGCAGGTGACGACGACATCTCCGGGTGATACCGGAGATTGACCGGCCCCGGCAGGCGCACATGACCGCCGCCGACGTGGCCTCTGGTCGTCGTTCCCCGAATCCCTGTTCCCTTTTGCCGGGCGGCTTCGGCGCGCCCGCGTTCTCGTACGAGGTCTTCTCGCATGTCCGCTGCTTTCATCGTCTGTTCCGACCTGTCCTTCTCCTGGCCTGATGACACGCCCGTCTTCAGCGACCTGTCCTTCACCGTGGGCGGCGGCCGTACCGGTCTCGTCGCTCCGAACGGCGCGGGAAAGAGCACGCTGCTCAAGCTGATCGCCGGCGAGCAGCGGCCCCGTGGCGGCAGCGTGTCCGTCGAGGGCGTGCTCGGTTACCTGCCGCAGAGCCTGCCCCTCACCGGTGACCTGACCGTGGCCGAGGTCCTCGGCATCGCCCCGGTGATCGCCGCGCTGGACGCCATCGAGTCGGGTGACGCCGCCGAGGAGCACTTCACCACCATCGGCAACGACTGGGACATCGAGGAGCGCACCCGTGCCCAGCTCGACCGGCTCGGACTCGGCGAGATCGCGTTCGACCGCACGCTGGCCACGCTGAGCGGTGGCCAGGTCGTCTCGCTCGGCCTGGCCGCCCAGCTCCTCAAGCGGCCCGACGTCCTGCTGCTCGACGAGCCGACGAACAACCTCGACCTCGGCGCCCGCCGCAGGCTCTACGACGTGCTCGGCGACTGGAACGGCTGCCTGCTCGTGGTCAGTCACGACCGGGCCCTGCTCGACCGCATGGACCGCATCGCCGAGCTCGACCGCGGCGAGGTCCGCTTCTACGGCGGCGGCTTCACCGCGTACGAGGAGGCCGTGCGTACCGAGCAGGAGGCCGCCGAACGCAACGTGCGCAGCGCCGAACAGGAGCTCAAGCGCGAGAAGCGGGAGATGCAGCAGGCCCGCGAGCGCGCCGAGCGCCGGGCCGGCACCGCCGCCCGCAACCTCAAGAGCGCCGGCCTGCCGCGGATCTTCGCCGGGAACATGAAGCGCGGCGCGCAGGAGTCGGCCGGGCGGGCGGGCCAGATGCACGCCGCCCGCGTCAGCGACGCCAAGGCCAGGCTCGACGAGGCCGGGCGGGCGCTGCGCGACGACCAGAAGATCGCGCTGGAGCTGCCGGGCACCAACGTGCCCGCCGGCCGCACGGTCTTCCACGGGGAGCGCCTGCAGGCCCGCGGCCTGTTCGCCGAGCCGGGCATCGACCTGACCGTCCGCGGACCGGAGCGGATCGCGCTGACCGGCCCCAACGGCGCGGGCAAGTCCACCCTGCTCCGCCTGATCAGCGGCGACCTGGAGCCCGACGGCGGCACGACCAGGCGGGCCGACGGCCGGGTCGCCTACCTGTCGCAGCGGCTCGACCTGCTCGACGTCGAGCGCACCGTGGCCGAGAACCTGGCCGCGTTCGCCCCCGGCATGCCGGCAGCGGAGCGGATGAACCTGCTGGCCCGCTTCCTGTTCCGCGGCGCGCGTGCGCACCTGCCGGTGGGTGTGCTGTCGGGCGGCGAACGGCTGCGCGCCACGCTGGCCTGCGTGTTGTGCGCCGAGCCGGCGCCCCAGCTCCTGCTGCTCGACGAGCCCACGAACAACCTCGACCTGGTCAGCGTGGGGCAGCTGGAGAGCGCGCTCGGCGCGTACGAGGGGGCCTTCGTGGTGGTCAGCCACGACGAGCGGTTCCTCGCGGAGATCAAGGTGGAGCGCCGGCTGGAGCTGTCCGGCGGGCGGCTGCTGGAGACCGGGGGGCCCGCCGGTGAGTGACGCGCTGCTCGCCCGCGATCTCGTACGGACGCTGGGCGCGCGGCGCGTGCTCGACGGCGTCTCGCTCACCGCCGCGCCCGGCCACCGGATCGGGCTGATCGGCGAGAACGGCGCGGGCAAGTCCACCCTGCTGAGACTGCTGGCCGGAGCGGACGAGCCGGACTCCGGCGCCGTCGTGCGCCCCGCCGACCTGGGCTTCCTGCACCAGGAGCTCCCGTTCGCCGGCGATGCCACGGTGGCCGACGTGCTCGACGACGCCCTGCGAGAGGCCCGTACGGACCTGGCCGAGCTCGACCGGCTCACCCGGGCGCTCGCCGAGGCCCCGGACGACGCCGCTCTGCTGGAGGCGTACGGGGCCAAGCTCGACCAGGCGCAACAGCGCGAGTCCTGGGACGCCGACCGGCGTGCGGAGATCATCCTCGACCGGCTCGGCCTGGGCGGCGTGCCGCACGGGCGCGCGCTCGCGTCGCTGTCGGGAGGGCAGCGCGGGCGGCTCGCCCTGGCGGCGCTGCTGATCAGACGGCCCGCCGCGCTGCTGCTGGACGAGCCCACCAACCACCTGGACGACGACGCCGCGGTGTTCGTGGCGGAGCAGCTCCGCGGCATGGCGGGGGTGGTGGTCGTGGCGAGCCACGACCGGGCGTTCCTGGACGAGGTCTGCACGGACCTGGTCGATCTCGACCCGGCGGTGGACGGGCCCGTCCGGTACGGGGGCGGGTACGCCGCGTACCTGGCCGAGAAGCGCGCCGAGCGCGAGCGCTGGGAGCGGCGCCACGCGGAGGAACAGGAGGAGCTCGGCGAGCTGCGCCGCGCCGTCGCGGTGACGGCGCGGCAGGTGGCATTGGACGGGCTCCGACGCGACAACGAGAAGATGGGGTACGGGCACCGCGGAGGACGCGTGCAGCACCAGATCTCGCGGCGGGTGCGCAATGCCGCCCGCCGGCTCGCCGAGCTGGAACGGGAACAGGTTCCCGCCCCACCACCCCCGCTCCGTTTCCACCGTCGCCCCCTGGCCACCGTCGCGGAGACCCCTCACGACGAAACCTTGCTGTCACTGCGGGACGTGCGGGTGCCGGGACGGCTCTCGATCGACCGGCTCGACGTGGCGCCGGGGGAGCGGCTGCTGGTCACCGGGCCGAACGGTGCGGGCAAGTCCACGCTCCTGGCGGTGCTGGCGGGACGGCTGGACGCGGAGGGAGAGGTGCGGCGACGGCGCGGGCTGACCGTCGGCCTGCTGGCTCAGGACACCGTGTTCGAGCGGCCGGACCGCACGGTGCGGGAGACGTACGAGCGGGCACTCGGTCCGGAGCGTGCCGAGTCCGTACCGCTGCGCTCGCTGGGCCTGATCGGCCGGCGTGACGAGGGCCTGCGAGTGGGGGAGCTGTCGGTCGGCCAGCGTCGCCGGCTCGCGCTGGCGCTGCTGGTGGCCGATCCACCCGAGGTGCTCCTGCTCGACGAGCCCACCAACCACCTCTCCCCCCGCCTGTCCGACGAGCTGGAAGAGGCCCTGGGCGCCGACGGGCCAGGCGCGATCGTGATCGCCAGCCACGACCGCTGGTTGCGCGCCCGCTGGCAGGGCCACCACCTCCGCCTGACGTAGAACCGCCGTGCGTCACCGGCTTGACCGGTGACTCATTGGCTGCCAATATCGTCACCAGTTGAACCGGTGACGCACAAGGTGTCCCCGGGCCTGTTTCCACCTGCCCAGAAGGGAAGAGCCATGGCTGCCAGCTACACCGGGGTCGTCACCGTCACGGGGGAAGGCCGCAACGGCGGCCGGGTCCAGGCCGACGACGGTCTCCTCGACACCACGCTCGCCATCCCGCAGGCGTTCGGGGGAGCTGGCGGGGCCACCAACCCCGAGCAGTTGTTCGCCGCGGGCTGGGGCGCCTGTTTCCTGGGCGCCGTCAGAAGGGCGGCGGCGCAGCGCAAGATCAGGCTGACGAGCACGGCCATCACGGCGGAGGTGACCCTGCACCACGGCGACGACGGCGAGTTCGGCCTCAGCGCCGTGCTCAACCTGGAGCTCGGAGGCGTGGACCAGCAGACGGCTCACGAGCTCGGCGCCGCGGCCCACCAGATCTGCCCGTACTCCAAGGCGACCCGAGGCAACATCCCGGTCACCATCAACGCGAAAGCCGCCTGAGGTGCGACCGGTGCGGGATCAGACCTGTGCCTGATCGCGGGTCCATTCCTGGCCCTGCCAGGCCGGGTCCAGCGGGGTGTGGGCGATGTGGTTGGTGTAGTTCGACAGCGTCTTCATCCCTACGCCGAGGACGATGTCGAGCACATGGCGACGCGTGTAGCCGGCGGCCAGGAACGCCTCGATCTCCGCGTCGTCCACCCAGCCGCGCCGGGCGACCATCACCCGGGTCAGGCGCCGGGCCGCCTCCAGCGCGGCGTCCGGCAGCGGCTTGCCCGTCCGTAGGGCCTCGACCACATCGGCCGGGACGCGGGCGCGCAACGCCAGGGTGGAGTGCGCGGCCACGCAGTACTCGCAGCCGTTCTCCACGCTGGCGGTGATCCACACCACGTGCTTGGCCGGTCCGGGCAGGGAGGACTTGCCGAACTGCTCGGCCAGGGCGTTGTAGCCGGCCAGCAGCTCGGGCGATTCGGCCATCACCCCGTTCAGGGTGGTCACGAACCCCATGCGCTTCTTGGCGGCCTCCAGCATCGGGCGGGCCGCCTCGGGGGCGTCGCTCTCGTTGTAGACACGGAAATCGATCATCATCTCTCCTCGGTGCGGGTGAAACCATCCAGTACGGCGCGTACGCCCGCCATCAGCTCGGCCGCGTCGGCTCCGGCCCGCGAGCGCAGGTTGACCCCGTAGGCCAGCAGCGCCAGCGTCTCCGCGCCCGCCTCCAGGTCCATTCCGGGGCGTACCTGATCGCGATGCCGTGCCGCCTCCAGCGCGGCGCGCATCGCCGCTCGCAGGGCGGCGTGGTGAGCATCCAGGACCTGCCGGACCTCGGGAGCCTCGCGGGCGGCGCCGGTGTGCGTGTTGGTGACCAGGCAGCCCCAGCGGGCGTGCTCACCGGTGCAGCGCGCCGCCACCAATCGCTCGAAGAAGCCGGTGACAGCAGGCAGGCCACGCTCGTCGGCGGCCAGCGCGTCGAACACCGGCCGTGACTGCCGCTCCAGGTAGCGGCGCAGCGCGGCAGCCTGCAGCCGCTCCTTGCCCCCGAAGGTCGCATACAGGCTGGAGCGACTCAGCCCGGTGGCCTGTGTGACCTCGGCGATGCCGGTGACATCGGCGCCGCGTTCCCAGAACAGGCGCACCACCTGGTCCAGCGCCACGTCGGGATCGAAGTGCTTGACGTCCGGCATCCGCCGACCTCCTATCTTGGAACGACCATTCCAAGTTAGCGGCATGCGGCATGAAGCGCAATCCATCCGATTCAAGAGCTCAGTTCAGGGCCATCGGGGCGAGACCGAGATCGGCGAGAGCGGCGGCACCGCGGGCGGCATGGTCGCCGCCGGCGAGCACCAGGGTCCGTGCCGACTGGTACCGGCAGCCGGCGGCGTCGAAGACGTCCGCCGTGGCGAGCAGTCGCTCCTGGTCGTTGTCGAGCAGGGCTTCGGCACGCTCCACGATGGCACTGGCGACCGGGTTGCCGGCCGTGACGGTCCGGGCGTCGGCCAGACGGGCGCGTGCGTCAGGGCTCCCGGCGAGCACGGTGGCCTCCGCGCGTAGCGCCACGTACCAGTGGAGCCAGATCCAGGTGACCCATTTCCATACCTCGCCGGCCTCAGAGGCCATCCGCTCCAGGGCCTCCTGTGCCTGCCCGTGGTGGAGCAGCAGCATCGCGTCGAAGATCGCCCCGTAGCCGTAGGCATGTTCCGGCGTGGTGCCGAACTGGTCCAGGACCGTACCCCACTCGCGCCGGGCGTCGTGGTCGTCACGGAGGCCGTGGATCATCGCCACCGCGGCCACCGCCGGGCCGAGGGCCGACCTGGGAGGGCTGCCGGCCCGCCGCCACGCGTCGAGGAACCGGACGCTGCCGGTGAGCACCTGGTCGACGTCGCCCGCCAACGCGTCGGCGACCAGCAGCCAGCTCATGGCGCGGTGGCCGACCTCGGCCAGCAACGGATGGTCGGCGAGTTGCCGTGCCCACCGGCGAGCCCCTGGTAGATCGCCGGTGCCGAGGCCGGCCTCGGCGGCCTCACCGAGCGCCTCGATCAGCTCGTGGGTGGCGGCCGGCGTGTTCGGTGTGGACGACAGCAGCGCGATCCGGCGCCGGGCCGTGGCGGCGGCGGCGAACGCGTCACCGGCCCAGCTCAGGGCGCCGGTCAGCACATCGAGCGCGGCGGATTCTGCGAGCGGATCACCCGCACGGTGGGTCAGCTCGACGGCCCGTTCGGCGCGTGCGATCTTCTCAGGTACGGAGTCGTCGGGCTGGCCGTGGGCGGCACCGATCGCGTCGTTGAGCTCCCGCGCGGCCTCGGCCAACGCCACCGCGGCCTGCGCCGCCGGGTCCTCGCCGGCCAGCTCCCGCGCCTGGGCGATGAGCGCGCCCGTCTCCTCCGACGGCAGCTTCCTGGCGAACTTGCCCGCGAACCGGTAGGCGTTGGTGGCGATGGTCGCCAAGTCACAGGCGGCGACGGCGGTGTCCCCGGCGCGGCGGGCGGCTTCCGCGGCCGCGAGGTGCAGGCGGTACATGTCATCACCACGCATCCGGCAGCCGGCCACGGCCGCGGCATGCCGGAGCATCGACGCGGTGGTGGCGGGATCGTCGGCGAGCGCGGCGGCCTGCTCATAACGGCCCTGGGACTCGCTGACCAGGTGACGGGTGAACGTCAGCTCCGCCAGGTATCGAGCGAGGCGGCGGGCGTCCGCGCGCTGCTCCGGCTGGTCGGCCGCCCACGCCAGGGCGGCGCGGAGGTCGTCCGCGACCGCGTCGAACCGGGCCCGCCAGTCCGCTCCCACCACCGCCAGGTCTGCGGCCTCGGCCAGGCACCAGCGAAGGTGCCGGGATCGGGTCTCGACCAGCTCACCGGCCTCGGTGAGCCGCTCCTTCCCGTACTGCCGGATGGTCTCCAACGCCCGGTACCCGGTCCCGCTCGGGCAGGCCGTCACCACCAGCAGACTCTGTTCGGCCAGCCGGGCCAGCCCGTCGGCGACCAGGCCTTCCTCGGACCCGGAGACCGCCGCCGCAGCGGCAGCGGTGAACGGCGCCACGAACACCGACACCTGGCGCAGCAGTGCCCGGTCGGCCGGCTCCAGCAGGGCGTGGCTCCAGTCCAGCGCCGCCCGTACCGAGCGATGCCGGTCCTCGGCGCGGGAGCCGCCGGTGAGCATCCGGAGCGGGTGGGACAGGGCAGTGGTGATGCCATCCAGTCCGAGGGTGGGATACCGGGCGGCGGCCAGCTCGATCGCCAGCGCCATTCCGTCCAGCCGCTCACAGATCTCGGCGATGTGGTCGAACAGCGGAGGGTCCAGCGGCCGGCCGACCGCCGTCGCCCGTTCCATGAACAACGCGACCGCGTCCGACTCGCCATCGACGGCCAGCGACAGCGGCGGGACCGGATACACCCGCTCGAACGGCACCATCAACCGGGCCCGGCTGGTCGCCAGCACCGTCACTCGAGGGCACGTCGCCAGCAGCCGCTCGAGAAAGAGCGCCACCCCGTCCACCGCTTGCTCGCAGTTGTCCAGCACCAGCAAGGCATGACGGTCGGCCAGCGCGGCGACCACGGACTCGGTCATGCCATGGCCGGGCTGCTCGCCGAGGCCGAGCGCGCCGGCGACCGCGGCCGCGACCATCCCCGCGTCGGTGACCGGGACGAGGTCGACGAACCACACCCCGTCGGCGTACTCGCCGGCCGCTTCCGCGGCCACCGCCAGCGCGAGCCGGGTCTTGCCCACTCCGCCGGGACCGACCGCGGTCACCTGGCGGTGCTCCTTGAGCATCTCGACCAGCAGGGCTCGCTCGCTCACCCGGCCGATGAACGAGGTCAGCGGGGCCGGGAGCACCGGTGCCGGACGAGACGGGCCGGCGCCGACCGGCTCGGGCGCACGCTGGGCGAGCGCCCGCCGATCCGGCACCTCCAGCTTGCGCAGCAGCGAGGAGACGTGACTCTCCACGGTACGCACGGAGATGCACAGTCGTGCCGCGATCTCGGCGTTGCTGAGATGGGCCCTGACCTGTTCCAGTACCTCGGCTTCACGAGGCGAAATGTCCAGCACTGCTGCCACTGTCCCAGTTTGCCGCATCCCCTTCGGGCTCCCGTCCGTAGTGGCCATCGTGCGCGATCCGTGCCGTCGATCCGTGGACGGTTCCGTGGTCGCCACGGATGCGGATCGGTGGGGCCGGAAGGGAAGCTGTGAACACGAACACAGCGGGTCGATGGGACCCACGACCACAGGAGGTGACCATGACCGGCTCTTCCAACCAGGGCATCAAGACGGTGCTGCACCCGGTGTCCGACCTGGCGAAGGCCAAGGCGGTGTACGCGGCCCTGCTCGGTATCCCGCCGCATGTCGAGTCGTCCTACTACGTCGGTTTCGAGCTCGAGGGCCAGCACATCGGACTGGTGCCGGGCGGTGGGCCGCAGGGCATGACCTCGCCGGTGGTCTACTGGCACGTACCGGACATCGAGACGAAGCTGGCCGAGATGACCGCCGCGGGGGCCACCGTGAAGGAGGCCGCGCACGAGGTCGGCGCCGGTCGCGTGGTGGCCACCGTCATCGACCCCGACGGTAACGTCCTCGGGCTCCTGCAGGACCGGTGAGCGCCGACCTGCCCTGCCATTCCGCCCACAAGACGACAAATCCACTTCGTTCTTAAGGAAGAACCGCTATGACCTCCCTTGGCTCAGCCATCCTCGAAGTTCCCGACCCCACGGTCGCCGACGCCTTCTACCAGGCCTTCGGACTGGGATCTTTTGTGAACGTACGCGCCTCGGACGCGCCGACCACCGGCTTCCGTGGGTTCGCGCTGTCACTCGTGGTGTCCCAGCCGGGCAACGTCGACGCCTTCGTCGGCGCCGCCCTCGACGCCGGCGCCACGACCCTGAAGCCGGCCACCAAGAGCTTCTGGGGCTACGGCGCCGTCGTACGCGCCCCGGACGGGACGATCTGCAAGATCGCGACCTCGAACAAGAAGGACACCGGCCCTGCCACCCGGCAGGTCGACCAGGTGGCGCTCCTGTTGGGAGTGGCGGACGTCAAGGCGAGCAAGCGGTTCTACGTCGACCGCGGCCTGACCGTGGCGAAGAGCTTCGGTGGCAAGTACGTCGAGTTCGACACCTCGTCGGCCGTCACGCTGGCGCTCTACCCTCGCCGCGCCCTCGCCAAGGACACCGGCATGCCCCAGGAGGGCACCGGATCGCACCGGATCGTGATCGGCGGCGCTGCCGGGACCTTCACCGACCCCGACGGGTTCGTCTGGGAGAACGCAACCGTCTGATGCACGCGGCGGGACCATCAGGTCCCTTCGCAAGACCTCGAACATCCAAGATCTTCAAGGGAGAACTCCGTCATGAGCAACACCGAGAGCAGCACGTACGAGGGATTCACGGCCGATGAGCGGGCCGCGATGAAGGAGCACGCCCAGGAGCAGAAGAAGGCGGCGCGCCGCAGCAAGGCGGCGGACAAGGCGGCGGAGGAGGCGCGGGACGTGCTCGCGAAGATCGCCGAGATGCAGGGCTCGGACCGGATCATGGCCGAGCGCGTCCATGCCGTCATCACCGCGAGCGCCCCGGTCCTTGCGCCGAAGCTCTGGTACGGGATGCCCGCCTACGCGCTGAACGGCAAGATCGTCTGCTTCTTCCAGAGCGCGGCGAAGTTCAAGTCGCGCTATGCGACGCTCGGGTTCAACGACTCGGCGAAGCTGGACGAGGGCACGATGTGGCCGGCCGCTTTCGCCCTGACCGAGGTGACGCCCGAGGTGGAGGCCCGGATCAGCGAGCTGGTGAAGCAGGCGGTGAGCTGAGGACGCTCATGCGGGCTGCGGCTCCTCGTAAGGGATGCGGCTCAGGTGCAGGATCGAGCCCAGCGTCCCCCACTCGTCCGCGCCGAGCTTGGTCAGCGGACGCAGTCGTTCGGCGTCAGGCCGGCCCCGGACGACGTAGTCCTCGTGCACTGCGGCGAGGAACACCCGGCCGAACACCAGGGTGGAGTTGCCCATGCGCAGGGTGGTGTGCGAACGGCACTCCAGGACGACGGGGGAGGCGGCCACTCTGGGTGGCCGCACATGACGGCTTGCCTCACGTTCGATCCCGGCGAAATCGAATTCGCTGACGCTCCGTGGGAAGTCGGTCGCGGTGGCGTTGATCAGGTCCAGCAGCGGTTCGGCGGAGAAGTTGACGACGAACTCCCCGGTGTCCTCGACATTGCGCAGGGAATCCTTGCGGCCGATCGAGGTGAACTGCACGATCGGCGGATCGGTGCTGGCGATGCTGAAGAAGGAGTGCGGGGCGAGGTTCTCGATGGCTCCGTCCGGAGTGACGGTGGAGATCCACGCGATCGGGCGCGGGATGACGACCGAGGTCAGAAACCTGAAGAAAGCCATACCGCCCATGGCCTCGGGATCGAAATCGACGCGCATGACGATCAGTATTCATCGCATCGACGGTGTGTGATGGTCGCCGCGCGGGACGAGCGCCGAACCCGGGCGCGGCTCGGTGGCCGCGCCCGGCCGGCTGGTGCGAAGGTGCCGTCAGCGCTCGATGAACACCGGGTTGGAGTAGAACCACAGGTCGGCCCACGGGTCGGAGCCGTGCGGGTCGGGCTGGGGCTCGAGCTCGTCGGTGTTGGTGCCGCGGACGCGGACGTACATGGGGCCGTCGATGTCGCGCAGCGTGTGACGGACGACGATCTCGTCGCCCTGGCGCCGCCACTGGCCGGGGCCGTAGCGGGCCTCGACCTTGGTGGTGGGGTTGGTGTCGGCGGAGCGGTCCTCGACCGGCCCGGTGATCCGGCCGGTGATGATGTCGAGGCGGTTGACCTGCGGGCGCTCGCCCTTGGCGTTGGGCGTACGCGGCACGCGGAAACGGACCTCGACCTCGGCGTCACGGTCGCCGCCGCGCAGCCGGAGGGTCTCGCCGACGCTCGCGGTGTTGCCGTCGGCCTGGCCCTGGGCCTGTCCGGTGCGGGACACCGTCAGGTCGAGCCGGTCGATCAGGTCGCCGATGACGACGAAGATCCGGCCGCCGCGGAGGCCGTCCAGGATGTCGGCGTAGTCCCAGCCCGCGTGCACGTACGTCTTGGAGTATTCGCCGGGCCAGAAGTCGCTGCCGCCGTCGCTGTAGTGCCTGTGGGAGTCGGAGGTGGAGGTGATCCACCAGCGGCGGCCCTCGCCGAGCAGCGAGTCCCACAGGCCGCCGAGCCGCGCGGTCATCTGGTCGAAGCCGCCCATCGTGGGGTAGTTGCCGTAGCCGCCACGCTCGCCGTCGGGCTTGACGCTGCCGTCCTTGTTGAGCGATCCGGCCTGGTGGCCGGGTGCGCCCTCGAAGCCGTGCGCGATCTCCGGCGCGGTGTCGTGCCAGTTGCGGAACTCCGCCGGGGTGTCCTGGCCGTAGACGCCCAGCCCGGTGGCGGAGCGGGCGGGGTGGTTGGCGAACAGCAGCGGCTTGTGCGGGAGCTGCCGCATCACCCGCAACGCTTCGAGCATCTTCTGCTCGGTGTCGAAGGTCGGGTCGGCCGGGAACGGGTCACGCTTGGAGAAGCGGCTCTCCAGCTGGAACAGGATGTCCCGCTCGGTGGCCACCTTCGGAATGATCAGGCTGGAGTGGTCGGCGGCGGGCGTGTCCAGCTCCATGCCGTAGAACTGCAGCACCCGCGGCACGGACCGGCGCGCCTCCAGGAGGCTCGGGTAGCGCTGCTCGGCGTCCAGCTTCGAGTGCAGCGGGCCACCGTGGTCGGTGGACACGATCCAGGCCAGCCCGAACTGCTGCGCATGCGACGCGTTGACCGACAACGGGTAGATCGCGTCCCCGCCGAGGATCGGCTTGGGCGGGGTCGTGGAGTTGTCGTAGCCGACGCTGAACTCGCTGTGCACATGGTGGTCGCCGGGCAGCCACCGCCGGCGGCCACCGCCGGGGCGCCGGTCGTCGGCCCAGGCCGGACCGGTCAGACCGCCTACGGCGACCGCGCCGACCAGCCCACCGGTGACGGCCAGCAGCCGCCGCCGCGTCACGACCTCGGGTTTCTCAGAAGCGGACATCGAGGTTGGTTCCTCTCCAAAGGGCGCTATACATCCGCCCGAGTCCATCGATGCCGCGTGACAAGCTATTGACCGATCACCGACCGCGAGGCGAACAGTCGAAATCCGGCGTCCCCGGTACTCCGCAAACGCAAGTACGTACTGCGTTAAGGTGAGGGGTATGGAGACGGACCGAGAGCGGACCCGGCGGCCGGGAGGCCGCAGCGCCCGCGTGCGCGCGGCGGTGCACCAGGCCGTCACCGACCTGGTCGCCGAGCGCGGGTACGGCAATTTCACCGTCGGCGAGGTCGCGAACCGCGCCGGCGTGGCCGACACGAGCATCTACCGCCGCTGGGGCAGCCTCGAAGCGCTGACCATGGACGTGGCGATCACCTGGCTGACCACCACGTCCCCGATCCCCGACACCGGAAGCCTGGAGGGCGACCTGCGCGCCTACGCCGCCAACGTGGCCCGCGACGTCACCGGGCCCGACGGGCCGGCCGTGCTGCGCCTGGTCATCGCCCTGTCCACGGCAGGTCAGGACGGCATGCGGGCACGCGACGCGTTCCTCGCCGAGCGCGCCGGCCAACTCCAGACCATGCTCGACCGGGCCCGTGCACGAGGCGAACAGCCGCCCGACGTCCTGGAGGTGGTCGACCACATCCTGGCCCCCATGTACATCCGCATCCTTTTCGGCGCGGGCCCCCTCACACCCGACTACGCCGACACGCTCGTGGACCGTCTGCTCGGCCTCAAGGGACCTGCTGAGGGCTGAACCCGGAAACCCTGGACCGCGTATCTCCATCCACAGGCGGCGCTCGGCCGTTCCAGGGAAAGGTTCACGTCAATGACCCTGTCCGTCGCGGTATCGGGAATGAGTTGCGGGCACTGCGCTTCGACGATCCGGCAGCAGGTCCTGCCGTTGCGGGGCGTCGAGCGGGTGGAGGTGGACGTGCCCGGCGGTCGCGTCACGGTGAGCGGAGGGCCGTTGCTTCAGGAGTCGCAGGTACGCGAGGCGATCGCTGAGGCGGGTTACCAGGTGGTCTCCTGACCCTGCGGCCGCCCCCCGGCGTCGGAGAACGTCCGCCGGTAGTGCTCGGCCGCCTGGGCCATGTCTGAGCTGATGAGGTCGAAGAACCGGCTGGCCGTCCGGAGCCGGATGCCGGCCGGGGTGTGGGCGCCGAGGACGTCGACGCCGTCCCGGACGGTGTCGGCCCACAGCGTCATCGACCGCATGCCCACCAACCACGCCCGATACCAGACGTCGGCGTCGATGGTGTACCGCTCACGCCGGTTGTCGCGCTCACGTTTGACGAGTCCCACCTGCTCGAGCCAGCCGACGCCCTTGGAGATCGACGCGGGGCTGACCCCCATCCGCTCGGTCAGCTCGGCGACGGTCATGTGGCCGGTATCGCTGACGAACAGGCAGGCCATCACCCTGGCCGCCATCGTCGGTATCCCCCCGAACCTCGCAGTGAGTCTCTCCTCGAGTTCCCGTACCGCCTGGGGGTCACGCCCGTCGGCATCCGCGCTCGCCTGAGTGGTCGACGGCGGGTTCGGCCGACGGCGGGCGCGCCATTCGGCCGCCTGCTGCGCCCGGGCCGCGTGGTAGCCGTGCGGGCCGCCGTTGCGTGCGATCTCACGGCCGATGGTCGACCTCGGCCGCTCCAGGCGGCGGGCGATCTCCGCGTAGGTGAGCTTCCCCGCCAACCCTTCGGCGATCTTGCGGCGGTCCTCGTACGTCAGGTGGCCTCGCGGCATGCGCCCTCCCTGGTCGCGGGGACGCACAAGTATGCCTTCAGTGGCGCTTCATCGCTACAGGCTGTTGCATTTGCCCACACTGTCAGTGCGCCAGTTGCTCCGCTCTGAGCTGGGATAACAGGGTTCACGGCTTGCTGAATTCGCAAACGCATCCGTAACTTTCCTGCTGCGCGAATGATCGCCGTTCTCTGGGAGAACCCTGACATGGCTGCCAAGATATGCCTCGTAACCGGCGCCTCATCCGGCATCGGCCACGCCACCGCACTCGAGCTCCTGCGCGCAGGACACATCGTGTACGGCGCGGCGCGGCGGGTCCACATGATGGGCGCGATCCGCGAAGCGGGAGGTCACGCCCTCCCGATGGACGTGACCAAGGAAGAAGACCTCCAGCGGGTCGTCCGTACCGTCCTGGACGATCACCAGCGGATCGACGTCCTGGTGAACAACGCGGGAGCCGTCGTGCACGGTGCGGTCGAGGACACGCCGCTGGAGATGGCGCGGGACGAGTTCGAGGTCAACCTGTTCGCGCCGGCCCGGCTGATCCAGCTCGTCCTGCCGCAGATGCGCCGGCAGGGATCGGGCACGATCGTCAACGTGTCGTCGATCGGCGGGGAGCTCGCCTTTCCGCTCGGCGCCTGGTACTACGCCTCCAAGCACGCCCTTGAGGCGTTCTCGGACACGCTCCGCATGGAGACCAGGCAGTTCGGCATCGACGTCGTCGTCATCCAGCCCGGCATCATCAAGACCGATTTCGAGGCCGGGACCGCGCGGCAACTGCGGGAGATCTCCGGGAACGGGCCGTACGGGCAGATGGCCGAGGCCATGGCCCGCGCGGCCGAGACGCCGATGGAGGGCGGCCCCTCGGACCCCGGCGTGGTCGCGACAGCGATCCGGCAGGCGGTCGAGTCTGACCGGCCGGAGACCCGCTACGTCGTCGGCTGGCAGGCCGAAGCTCTCCTGCAGCTCAACAGGTCCCTTTCTGACCGCGAGTTCGACGCACGGGTCGCCGGCCTCGCATGAGCACCCGCAATTCGGAGAAACCCATGACTCCTGCAATCGCCATTTCCGGGCTCGTCAAGGCGTACGGGCCGGCACACGCCCTTGACGGGCTCGACCTCACTGTGAACACCGGAGAGGTGCACGGCTTCCTCGGCCCGAACGGGGCGGGAAAAAGCACCACCATCCGCGTCCTGCTGGGCATGATACGAGCCACCTCCGGCAGCGCCAGGTTGCTGGGCGGCGACCCCTGGGCCGACGCCGTCGCGCTGCACCGGCGGCTGGCGTACGTGCCGGGCGACGTCGAGCTCTGGCCCAACCTCACCGGCGGCGAGGCCATCGACGTGCTCGGCCGGCTGCGCGGCGGTCTCGACGACAGGCGCAGGACCGAGCTGATCGAGCGGTTCGAGCTCGATCCGAAGAAGAAGGCGCGGACGTACTCCAAGGGCAACCGCCAGAAGGTCGCACTTGTCGCCGCCCTCTCCGCCGACGTGGAGCTGCTGATCCTCGACGAGCCCACGAGCGGGCTGGACCCGCTCATGGAGGCGGTGTTCCAGCAGGTCGTCGCCGAGGCGAAAGCCGCCGGCCGGACGATCCTGCTGTCCAGCCACATACTCTCCGAGGTCGAAACCCTCGCCGACCGGATCACCATCATCCGGGACGGAAAGGCCGTGGAGTCGGGGACGCTGGCGCAGCTGCGGCACCTGACCCGGACGACGGTCGCGGCCGACACCGCCGCCCCGGTCACCGGTCTCGAGCAGCTGCCCGGCATCCACGACGCGAAGGTCGAAGGCGCGAGCGTGCGGTTCGGCGTGGACGCCGAACACCTCGACGCCGCCATCAGGCACCTCACCACGTTCGGCATCAACTCGCTGGTCAGCCACCCGCCGACGCTCGAGGAGCTCATGCTCCGGCACTACGCGCGCAAGGAGGCGGCATGACCGCCACGGTTTCCCCGGCGCGCGGCCGTACCGGATCGAGACCGGCGGGCAGCCACCTGACCGGTACCGGCGCCATGGTACGGCTGGCGCTGCGCCGCGACCGGATCAAGCTCACCATCTGGCTGGTCGCCATCACGGTCATGGTCCCGCGCTTCTACAACGCCGCCGTGAGCGCGGTCGTCCCGACGCCTGAGGCCTTGGCCGAGGCCTCGCAGATGATCCGCGTCTCCTTCATGAGGGTGCTCGGCGGGCCGCTCGTCGGCGACGTCACCACGCAGAGCTACTTCCTCGCCGCCTACTGGGTCGAGTTCCTGCTGGCCGCCGCGATCATGAACATGATGCTCATCACCCGGCACACCCGGGCAGAGGAGCAGACCGGCCGGGCCGAACTCATCCGGGCGGCCGTCGTGGGCCGGCACGCGCAGCTCACAGGGGCGCTGATCACCGCCTTGATCAGCAATGCCGCGCTCGCGGTCCTCACCACCGCCGCGACGATCAGCATCGGGTTCCCGATCGGCAGCGCGCTGCTGTTCGGCGCCTCCCTCGCCGCGGTCGGGCTGGTGTTCGCCGGGGTCACCGCGGTCGCCGTGCAGGTCACCGAGCACCCCAGAGGCGCCAACGGGCTCGCGGGCATCGCGCTCTTCACCGTCTGGCTCCTGCGCGGCGCGGGGGCGCTGCAGAGCCAGGAGGGCGGTCCGCTGTTCTGGCTGTCCCCGATCGGCTGGTCACAGCAGACCCGGGTGCTGGCCGACGAGCGCTGGTGGCCGCTCGGCCTTTCGCTGCTCCTCGCCGGACTCCTCGTCGTGGGCGCCTACTCCCTGTCGAGCCGCAGGGATCTCGGCGCATCCTTGATGGCCCCGCGTCCCGGCCGGGCCTCGGCGCCTTCCTGGCTGCGCACGCCGTTCGCGCTCGCTCTGCGACTCCAGCAGGGGGCCATCGCCGGGTGGGGAGCCGCGTTCCTCGCCATCGGGCTCGTCCTGGGCGCCATGACCGGGGGAATGGAGCAGACCGATCTCCCCATCTTCTCCGCCGACGCGGACTTCGGGCGAGCCTGGATCAGTCTCATGGTCTTCACCGGGTCCCTCTACACCGGCGTCTTCGCGGTCCTGTCGGTCATCCGGCTCCGGGCGGAGGAGGTGGGCGGACGTGTCGGCCCCGTGCTGGCCGGACCCACCGGAAGAGCGACGTGGTACTGGTCGTCCCTGCTGGTCACCGCGCTCGCCGTGGTCGTCCTGCCGGCGGTGTACGGTGGCGCGCTCGGCATCGGCGCCGCCCTGTCGACCGGCGATACCGGCCTCGTGGGAGAGGTCTTCTGGGCAAGCCTGATCCGCGCCCCGGAGGTGCTGGTGCTGCTCGCCATCCCCGCCGCGCTGCTCGGGCTCGCCCCAAGGGCCATGGCCGCGGCCTGGGCCGTGCTCGTATACAGCGGATTCGTGCAGGTCCTGGGGTCCTACATGAACATGCCGGAATGGGTGGTGAACACGTCGGTGCTCTCCCACCTCCCCTGGCACCCGCTGGGGTCCTTCGCCCCGGTGGCCACGGTGGTGCTGACCGCGATCGCCGCGGTGCTGACGATCCTCGGTCTGTACGGCCTGCGCCGCCGCGATCTCGCCTCGGGCTAGTCGGTGAATATCGTGGCGGGGTGGACCGTATCGACACCCCCGCGCTCGTACTCCTCCCGTTGCGCCCTGAGCACGCCGACGAGATGGCCGTCGTGCTGTCCGACCCCGGCCTGCACACGTTCATCGGCGGGGTCCCGCTCACCGCGCAGGAGCTGCGCGCCCGCTACGAACGGCTGGCCGCCGGGCCGCCCGGCTGGCGCAACTGGGTGCTCTGGTCGCGAGAGGAAGAGCGCCTGGTCGGGTACGTGCAGGCGACGATCGAGGGCGGCACCGCCGAGATCGCCTGGGTGATCGGGACGCCCTGGCAGGGCCGCGGACTGGCCACCGCGGCCGCCAGGGCTCTGGTCGCGCACCTGGCGGACGAGGGGATCGGCACGGTCATCGCGCACATCCACCCTGACCACGCGGCCTCGGCCGCCGTCGCCGGCTCGGCCGGCCTGCGCCCCACTGACCGATGGCATGACGGGGAGGTCCGCTGGGAGCTCAAGATCCCCTACGCTTAGGGGCTCTTGAGTTGACGTCCTCGACGACAAGGTGCTGCATCGTGGTCACGCACGAAGAGATGGTCGAAGCGTTCGGTGACGAGGGCCTGCTGCTGATGGACGCGGAGCGGTGCCGCGAGCAGGGCCTGTCGGAAGCGGACGCGCGGATCCTGTCCGAGGTCGGGCTGCCGGTACGGGCGGATCTGGCCTTCACCACCTTCATCGCCGCCGAACCGCGGGTGGGCTCGCTGGTCGTGTTCAGGACGGGCCACGGCGATGTCAACGTCCTCACGCTCGGCGGGACCTCCGGCGACTCGGGCATGCGCTACTTCCTCGACATCCGCAACGGCGTCGTCGGGCTGCTCTCGATGGGCGACGAGCCGCAGGCGGAGAAGGTCAACAGCTCCCTGGAGCATTTCGTCGAGTTCCTCTACCGGCTCAGACTGCGCCAGCAGGCACTGAACGGCGAGTCCCCGGAGGCCGGTCAGAGCTACACGCAGGACTTGTGGCTTTCGCTGAAGGAGCTCGATCCGGACGCCTTCAGCGAGGCCGAGGCCTGGTGGTCCATGGTCATGGACACCTTGCTGAGCCGCAGCCACATCGCCGAGACGCGCGCGTTCCTCGAACAGCGCCGCGCGGAGATCGCCGACACGCTGGCCGACGCGCTCGAAGAGGCCTCATCGCAGCGGTCGCAGCGAGACGCCTTCGACCAGGCTCTCAGCCGATTGGAGCACGAGGGCTGGCAGATCGTCGACGCCAAGCTCTTCGCCTCCGACACCGAGACCAGCGGCCTGCTGAGCCCGGCCGACGACCTCGACGGCTATTTCACCCCGGACGGCGCGTTGGTCAGGGACGTGCCCATCGCGTGGCGGGGCGGGCTGTCCTCCAACATCCAGGCGTCGTTCGCCCGGGAGGGCCTGGTGGTCTCCGTTCCCGGACAGGCGGACCGCGAGGACTACGACGCGCTGCTGGATCTGGACCCCGATGAGCTGGGCAGGCAGGCCGACGCCGCGATGGACGCGCTCTTCGCCGCGGTCCACGGCCTGAACAAGCCGGAGGAAGGCGTCGTGACCTGCCTGGCCGGCGACCGGTCCTCCGACCTGTGCCGGATCGTCCGGGCCTTCGACCGGCTCGCGGCGCGCGGCTACGTCGCCGAGCCGGACCTCTGGCCGACCGCCTCCGGAGCCTGGCAGCAGGTCCACGAGGCGACCCCGGACGGCGAGGAGCCCAAGGCCGTCTTCTGGACCACCCAGTCCCACACGTCCTGCTTCGACGCCTACGGCGACCTGGTGGACGAGCTGGCGCTGCAATGGTCCGGCGACCGGGACCTGATCGCGAACGCGCTGGCCGGCACCGGACTCGCGGTGGAGACCCCACCGCACGACGGGGTCGCGTTCCTCCTCCGCCCGGCCCCGAAGCCGGAATAGGAACTGGCCGCCGGACTACGCGGAGAAGTTCGTCCACGACGGCGACTGGCTGTCCGAGGCCCGCTCGTACTGGCACTGGTGATCCACAATGAGCCGCCTTCATCCACAGGGTGTGGGTAACGGTTTGTGTATCGGAGCGCGGAGGGTTCCCGGGTGGCATGGGGAGTCCGTCAGGCCCGGTTTTTACGGCATCTGCCGGGGTTGGAGCCTCATTGGGCCATCGGCGATCGGGCTTGGGTCGGCGCGGATGCGGGCAGCGTGCGGGTGAAGTTATCCACAGGGCGAGGCGGTTATCCACAGTTGTGGAGTCCGGGCTCTCCGGCGGGATGGCTTTCGCGTACGAGCAGCAGGGCGAAGGCCGGAAGGGCGGCCAGGGCGGTCATCAGGATCACGGCTCCCGCCAGGTTGCCGGTTACCAGCAGCGGGGTGACGAGGGCGGCGCCGATCGGCGGGGTGGCCTGCATCATCGTGCGGAAGACGCTGAAGACGCGGCCGCGCTGGGACGGTGGGATGCGCTCCATGCGCAGCGATTGCGCCCAGACGGTCATGGGTGCGCTGAACGCGCCGATGACCAGGAACCCGACGGTCACCGGGATCCAGTCGGGAGATCCGAGGACCGCTGGGAAACCTGCCGCCGCCACAAGCTCGACCACGGCGATCGCGATCAGCCGGCCGGCTCTGGGGCGCCAGGCGCCGGCCGCGAACCCGCCCAGGAGCTCGCCCGCCGACAGGGCCGCCATGAGGAGGGAGAGTGCGGCGCCGTTGCCCGGGAGCTGCTCCCTGGCCAGCCAGGGCGCGACGACCATGGTCAGCGCGCCTTCGGCGACGTTGAACGCCATGAAGGCCAGCGTGGTGCTGACGAGCACCTTGTCGCGGAAGACCGCCCTGGGGGCTGTCCCGGTTTCTGGGCTTTCGTGAGGGCGTAGGGGGCGGCGGATCAGGGCCACGGCCGTGGCGAAGCAGGCGTAGGTGGCGGCGTCCACGGCCAGGACGTTCGCCGGGCCGACGGCTCCCAGGAGAGGTGCGGCCAGGGCGAAGCCGATGATCCCCGACAGTGAGTAGCTCACGGATTCCAGCGCGTTGGCGGCGTCGCGCTCCTCCGGCGCGACCAGCTCGGGGATGGCGGCGGGGACGGCGGCCATGGGGAGCATTTTCAGCAGGCCGTAGAGGGCGGCGACAAGGAAGGGGAGCCAGGTCGGCACGGTCGCGACCACTGCGGTGAAGGGGATGGAGCCGACCGCGACGCCGCGTACGACGCTGTCGGCGATCAGGGCTGTCCGCTTGTCGGACCGGTCGAGCAGCGGACCCGCCACCAGGCCACCGACCAGGACAGGGGCGGTGTAACAGACGGCCAGGATGCCCAGCTTCGCCGTTCCGTCCGGCTGGGCCAGGACGAGCCAGGAGAGGGCGACGAACGTCATGCTGTCGCCCATCACGGAGACGGACGCGCCCAGCCACAGGCGGCGGAAGTCGCGCCTGCGTCTGAGCAGGGACAAGTAGGTCGACACGAGGGGATTCCTTGCACGAGGAGGTGGCGCTCAACGTCCGGTGGATGTCGCGCTCAGGTGCTGCATCGCGTACGAGCGCCATGGGCGCCAGCGTCGCGCGTGCTCCGCCGTCAGCCCGAGGTGACGCAGTCCCTCCTGTACAGCCGGGTCTGCGGGGAGGAAGACGTCGGGGTCGCCGAGGGCCCGCAGGCGGATCCGGGCCACCGCTTCCGCGCCCACGCCCGGCAGGGCGAGAAGCTCAGGTTCGATCCGGTCGCGGTCGGCTTCGGGGCCGAGGTGGAGGGCGCCGGTGAGCAGCGCCCGGGCCAGCGCGGCCACGGGAGCCGGTGCGTCCGAGTTCTCCAGCGTCTCCATGCGCGGGAAGGCGTGGGTGACGCTGCCGAGGGCGGCCGGATACCACGGTGCCGGCGGTTGGAGCAGTGGGGTGCCGTAGCTGTGGATCAGCTCGGTGAGGAGGGCTCTGCCGGTGGTCGTCTCCTCGTTCAGGATCGCGCGTACCGCCATCTCCGCCGCGTCCACCTGGCCGGGCACCCGCCGGCCGGGAGCCGCCGACACCGCGGGTGCCAGGAGAGGGTCGCGGGTGAGGTGGTCGGCGATGTCACGCGGGTCGGCGTCCAGGTCCAGGAGGCGGCGGCAGCGCTGTACCGCCGCCGGAAGGTCTTTCAGGTCCTCCAGACGCAGTTCGCAGGAGACGTACGAGTCCGCGGGCCGCAGGGTGACCAGGCCCAGGCCATGGGGAAGGTTCAGGCAGCGGCGGTAGTGGCCGGAGGTGGCGTCCTCCAGGCCGGGCAGCGCTCGGGCGGCGAGGAAGGCGAACAGCGCCGTCAGGTCCAGAGGCGGGCGGTAGGCGAGGCGCAGGCGGAGCGCGCCCGGGGGACGACCGGTGGCGCGGGCGCCCCGCAGGGCGGTGGGCGTCACGCCGTAGAACTTCCGCATGGTGTCGTTGAACTGGCGGATCGTGGAGAAACCGGCCGCGAACGCTATCTCGCTCGCGGGCAGGTCCGTCGTCTCCAGGAGCGTCCTGGCGTTGGCCGCTCGCTGAGCCCGGGCCAGGGCCTGCGGGCCGGCGCCCAGGTCGGCCGTGAGCTGCCGGTGCAGCTGGCGTTCGCTGTAGCCGAGCCGGGCGGCCAGGCCACCGACTCCTTCGCGGTCCACGAGACCCTCGGCGATCAGTCGCATCGCACGGCCCACCACGTCCGCCCGGACGTTCCAGTCTGGGGAGCCGGGGGCGGTGTCGGGCCGGCAGCGTTTGCAGGCGCGGAAACCTGCCTCCAGGGCGGCCGCGGCGGACGGGTAGAAACGCACGTTCTGGCGTTTGGGCAGCGCGGCCGGGCAACTGGGGCGGCAGTAGATGCCGGTGGTCACGACGGCGACGAAGAACCGGCCGTCGAAACGGCCGTCCCGGCTTCTGAGCACGGAGTACGCGTCCTCGTCTGTGAGCATGCGGTCCACTCTTCCGGCTCCGGGGCCGCGTCCACTAGTGACGATCGGACATCGACCTTCAGGCGCCGTACGTCGTGTCAGCCCAGGTCGCGGTCGCGCAGGCGGATCAGCGCCGCGGTGGTGAGCAGCGCGGTCAGCGCCAGGATCACGACAGGTGGCGTGATGCTGAAGGGCTCGCCCGACACCGTGTTGGGCGTGTAGTGGAAAGGCTCGATCCGGCTCCACCCCCACAGCCCGATCAGCGGCCCCAGCAGGTCACCGACCACGACCACCACACCCCAGACCGTCCACGAGAGCGCCACCGACACCCGCGGCAGCACCGTAACGGCGAAGGCGGCGGCCGCCCCGACGAGCCAGGCCGCCGGGACGTGCTCGAGCGCCGCGAGCAGCATCCTGCCCACCGCAGGCTCGTCCATGGACAGCGTGTAGACCAGCCCCGTGACGAACCCGCCGAGCGCCAGCAGCGCCGCCGTGCCGAGCGCGCCCAGGACCAGGTGCGCCGCCGCCCACCGGAGCCGGCCCACCGCGGTGGACAGCAGGACCTCGGCGTGGCCGGAGTACTCCTCCTGGTGCAGCCTGAGCATGGCGAGCACGGGATAGAGCGCGACCGTGTACGCCAGCAGGAGCACGATGATCCACAGGTACGCGTCCACCGGATCGCCCGACGGCCCTCCGTACCGCTGGATGAACGCGTCCAGCACCAGCCCCGGCTGCTGCGCCAGGCGGGGCGCGACGCTGCTGAGGCCGGCGAAGAGCGCCGCGGCCGCCGTCACGCCCACGGCCCACTTCGCCAGCATGCCGCGCTGCAGCCGCCAGGCCAGACTGAACGGCCCCTTCAGGTACGGCCCCGTGGCGGGCCCCGGGCGTTCGGGGAGCAGGCCGGAGTCGAGGTCGCGACGCGCGGACAGCCCGTACGCGAGCACCAGCAGGAGACCGGTCGCCACCAGCGACACGATCAGCACCCACCACCGGTCCGCCGCGTACGCCCGCACCAGGTGGCTCCAGCCGAGCGGCGACGCCCACGTCAGCAAGCTCACGCCGGAGGCGTCACCGGCGTAGCGCAGCACGTAGGACACGCCGAGCACGAGCAGCCCGAGCGTGGTCGCGGTCCGCGCCGTCCGTACGAGCTGCGAGACCACCGCGCCCACCGCGGCGAAGACCCAGCCCGCCGCCGTGATCGCGGCCCCGTACGCGAGCGACCCGGCGGCCTCCATGCCGACGGCGATGAGCATGGCCGAGGTGAACGCCCCGGCGAGCAGTGCGGTGACGGCGGCGGTGGTGAGGGCCGCGGTGAGCGGCGCGGCCCGGCCGATCACTCCGGACAGCATCAGCTCCTGCCGCCCTGACTCCTCCTCCGCCCTGGTGTGCCTGATGACGATGGTCAAGGTCATCCAGGCGGTCAGCAGGAAGAGCAGCCCGCCGCTCCGCCACGCTGCCATCGCGCCGACGGAGGGCTCGGCCACGGGTCCGCCGAGGCCGAGGAGGATCGGGTTGGTGGAGATCACCCGCGCGTACGTGCGCAGCGCCTCCGGGGTGGTGAAATAGCCCTGGATGTAGGAGACCAGGCCGGCGCCGAGCATGACGACGGTGAGGATCCAGACGGCCGAGCGCACGCGTTCCCCGCGCATCGCCAGCTTGAGCAGCAGCGTCATCGCGCGGCCTCCTGGTAGTGCCGCAGGAACAGCTCTTCCAGGCTCGGCGGGCTGCAGGTCAGGCCGCGCACGCCGATGACGGACAGCCGGGCGAGCAGCCCGTCGAGCGCGTCCGAGTCGGCCTGGCAGGTGAGGCGGCCGTTCTCGACCAGCACGTTGTGCACGCCGGGGAGGTCGCGGAGAGAGTCGGGAAGGCCCGCCAGGTCGGCGGTGATCGAGGTACGGGTGAGGTGGCGCAGGTCGGAGAGGGTGCCCGACTCCACGGCGCGCCCCGAGCGGACGATGGTGACCCGGTCGCACAGGGTCTCGACCTCGGAGAGCATGTGGCTGGACAGCAGTACCGTGCGGCCCGCCTGCTTCTCCTCCGCCACGCTCGCCCTGAAGGCCGCCTCCATCAGCGGGTCGAGGCCCGAGGTCGGCTCGTCGAGGATCAGCAGCTCGGCCCGGGACGAGAGCGCGGCGACCAGCGCGACCTTCTGGCGGTTGCCCTTGGAGTACGTGCGGCTCTTCTTACGTGGGTCGAGCTCGAACCTGTCCATCAGCTCGGCGCGGCGCCGCTGGTCGAGCCCGCCTCTCGCGCGCCCGAGCAGGTCGATCACCTCGCCTCCGGTGAGCGTGGGCCACAGGGTCACGTCGCCCGGCACGTACGCCAGGCGCCGGTGCAGCTCGGTGGCCTGCCGCCACGGGTCGCCGCCGAGCAGCCTGACCGTGCCGGAGGTGGCCCGGATCAGGCCCAGGAGAATGCGGATGGTCGTGGACTTTCCCGCGCCGTTCGGGCCGAGGAAGCCGTGCACCTCGCCGGCACGTACGGACAGGTCGAGCCCGTCGAGTGCGCGGGTCGCGCCGTACGACTTCGTCAGTGCGGCGACCGAGATCAAGTCGTCCATGGGGTTCCTTGTGAGGAGGCATGGCGGGATCGCGGCGTGGCGCAGAGGCCCGCCGCGTCCGCTCAGGGTGTCAGTCGGAGGCCTGGTCGAGGACCTTGGCCAGGGAGGCGATGGCCTCCCTGGCCGACTCGATGCGCCTGGCCTGCGCCTCGTCGGTCCAGCCGAGCCGCAGGCCCTCCGCCGCCAGCTCGTCGAACGCGGTGAACGCGGCGAGCTTCTGCCGGATGACCTTGGACCAGGCGTCGTCCTCTATCTGGTAGTAGACGTTCCGCTCCCCGGGCTTGCGGAACCGCCGGATCAGCTTGACGGACGTCAGGAGATGCATGTTCGTCGTCAGCGACGCGCGGCTCGCGCCGATGGCCTCGGCGATGTCGCTCGCGGTCTGCTCCGGCGGGTCGCAGGCCATGAGCCAGCCCAGGACGCGGCCGGTGATCGGCGCGAGCCCCCATTCCTGGGAGACGAACGCCGCCACCCGCTCGACCCACGCGAGCACCTGCTCGCGGTCGGGGCCGTCCTGCGCAGTCATGCCGTCATCCTAACGTTCAGCCTTGTGGCCAGTAATTTCAGGCTAGACTGAAACTACTGGCATCGCAAGTCTGGCGATCTCACCGAGTCATTCGCCGGACCAGCTGCGCCTTCGCTCCCTCGTCCCCTGGCAGCCCCCGGCCGGCGAGCGCGTCCCTGACCCGCTCGCGGAACTCGACCGGCCGATGGTCGTCGTACTTGAACTTGGCCCGCACGTCCACCACCTCCAGCCGCAGCCCCCGGATCGCCGAGAGCATCTTGCGGTACGGCCCCGCGTCCGCGGCCATCTCGCCGTAACCGCCGCCGGGCTGGTGGTAGGCCAGTTGGCGGCGGAGGATGTCGGCCTTGCCCTCCCTGTCGTCCACGATCCGCGCCCGGCACGTGAGCTGAACCGAGGCGTAGTAGCTGGTCGGCACGCCGTCGTCGGGGGAGTCGGAGCGCCAGGTCGAGGGGATGTAGGTGTAGTCGTCGTGCACGCTCACCACCGTCGCCGGGTTGGCCTCCAGCGCCGCCCAGATCGGGTTGGGCCTGGCCAGGTGGAGCACGATCTCCTCGTCGCCGTCGAACAGGAAATGCGTCGGCACCACGACCGGCGGGCCGCCGTTCACGCCGTTGGCGGTGAGCTGGCCGAAGTCGCGCGTACGCAGCCAGGTCCGCCATTCGTCGGTGTCGTGTGCCGCGTCCCAAGGATGAATGAGCACCCATACCTCTTTGTATTAGTACATAATGGACTTTGTGTCAGAAAAGTACCTGATTGTCGGCGGGACGGCCAGCGAGATAGCGGCCGGGGTCGAGCTCGCCGTGTCCGAAGGGCGGCTGCCACCAGGCGCGATGCTCCCTCCGGTGCGCGAGGTGGCCGCCGGCGCCGGGGTCAGCCCCGGCACGGCGGCGGCCGCGTACCGGCTGCTGCGCGAGCGAGGCGTCATCGAGACCGCCGGGCGGCGGGGCACCCGGGTCAGGCCGCGCCCGGCCAGCACGTTCCGGGAGGAGATCCGCATCGAGGTGCCCCCGGGCGTGCGCGACCTGTCCAAGGGCAACCCGGATCCAGCCCTCCTGCCGCGGCTGGGCGACGCCCTCGCCGCCGCGGCCCGCGCGCACGAGGAGCGGCCCGCCATGTACGGCACGGGCGACGACGAGGAGCTGCTCGCCCTGGCTGGGGAGCGCATGCGCGCGGACGGCATCCCGGACGCGCCGGTGGCGGTCACCTCGGGCACTCTCGACGCGGTCGAACGCGTGCTGGCCACCTACCTGCGCCCCGGCGACGCGGTGGCCGTGGAGGATCCCGGCTGGACAGCCCTGCTCGACCTGGTCGCCGTCATGGGGCTGCGTCCCGTGCCGATGCGGCTCGACGACGAGGGTCCCTTGCCGGAGGAGCTCGCCCGGGCTCTGCGCACGGGTGTCCGCGCCGTGGTGATCACGGCTCGCGCCCAGAACCCGACCGGCGCCGCCGTCTCAGGCGAACGTGCTCATGCCCTGCGTGAGCTGCTGGCGGCCCACCCGGACGTGCTGCTCGTCGAGGACGACCACGGCTCCGGCTTCGTGGACCTCCCCTTGCACCCGCTGGCAGGCATCACGCAGCGCTGGGTGGTCACCCGCTCGACGGCCAAGGCGTTCGGCCCTGACCTCCGCGTCGCCCTGATCACCGGTGACCCGGTCACGCTCGACCGCCTGCGCGGTCGCCAGCGGCTCGCCGCGGGCTGGGTCAGCCACCTGTTGCAGCGCGCCGTCGCGTACCTCTGGAAGACGGGCGCGGTGGACACGCCGGCGGTGGCGGCCTCGTACGCGCGGCGCCGGGACGGCCTGGTGACGGCGCTTGCCGGACGCGGCATCCGCGCGCACGGGCGCAGCGGGCTCAACGTGTGGGTCCCTGTCGCGGACGAGGCCACCGCGATCACCCGCCTGCTGGCCCGTGGCTGGGCGGCCGCGCCCGGCGCGCGCAACCGCGTCGGCACACCACCCGCGCTGCGCGTCACCGTCGCGCTCCTGCGAGCCGACGAGGTGGACCCGCTCGCCGACGCCCTCGCCGAGGCCGTACGACCGGGTTCACGCGGCGGCCCGTACGGCTGACCGGCGTGTCCTCAGCCGTCGCCTGACGGGTCGGGGATGCCGGCCTCCGTGCGGTCGGCGTCGACCACGTCGCCGAGGAGTGCGGCGACGGCGGTGGCGAGGTCGCGCAGCGCGGCGTCGGAGGGGGCCGCCTCGCTCTCGAACGCCCGCAACACCGTGCCGCCGAGCAGGTCGGCCCGCTGCTCGCGCCCGTCCTCAGGGGCGCCGCCCTCCGCTCGCAGGAAACCCTCGAAGGTCGCCTGGTAGGCGTAGCCGAGCTGGTCCACGTCCAGGTCGTCGCGGAGCAGGCCGTGCTCGGCGAGCAGCTCCAGATAGCCGCGTGCCATCTTGACGTGCCGCTCCTCGCGGTCGGGGGAGCCGGTGAGCTTGCCGAGCAGCTCGGGGTCGGTGAGGAGGAAGCCCAGCAGCAGCGGCCTGGAGGCGATGGCCAGGAAGTAGGCGCGGGCGAAGCGGTGCAGCCGGCACGCCTGCGGGTCGTCCGCCAGCACCTGCCGTACCTGATCGATCGCCGAGCCGACCTCGCGCGTGAGAACGGCCCCGAACAACTGCTCGCGCGTCTTCCAGTGCAGGTAGACGGTGCCCTTGCCGATGCCGGCCCGGGCGGCCACGTCGTCGATCGTCACCCGCCGGTAGCCGTGGAGCAGGAGCAGGTCGGCGGCCACATCGAGGATCCGCTTCGCGCGTTCGGCCCGCTGGCGCGGGTCTCGGAGTCGTTCGCTCACGATCAGCATTATGGCACATAAGAAGTAGTTGACGAATTTTCATAATCAGTCATAAGTTGTGGGCCGTCACGAGACGAGAGGAGCACGACATGTCCCCCACTGTTCTGATCTCCGGAGCCGGCATCGCCGGGAGCACGCTGGCGTACTGGCTGGCCCGGCACGGCTTCCGCCCCACCGTCGTCGAGCGCGCGACGGGGCTGCGTTCCAGCGGGAGCCCGGTCGACGTGCGCGGCCCGGCCGTCGAGGTGGCCGAGCGCATGGGTCTGATGGACAGGCTGCGCGCCGCCGCCACCACCGCGACCGGCATGGCCTTCGTCAACGACGCGGGCCGGCGGGTGGGCGGCGTCAACACCCGGGCCATGCAGCGGGCGGGCGGCAGTCGCGAGGTCGAGGTGACGCGTACCGACCTGGCGGCCATCCTGTACGAGGCCGCCCGCGACTCGGCCGAGTACCTCTTCGGCGACACCATGACCGCCATCCGCCAGGACGAGACCGGCGTCGAGGTCACTTTCGACCAGGCCGCGCCCCGCCGGTTCGACCTGGTGATCGGGGCCGACGGGCTGCACTCGATGACGCGCCGGCTGGCCTTCGGCCCCGAGAGCGCCTTCGTCCGCCACATGGGCCTCTACGTCGCCACCATGCCGCTGGACGGCCCGGCCGAGCAGCAGAGCGAGGTGGTCATCCACAACTCTCCCGGCCGCATGGTCGCCATCCACCCGGTCCGGGGCCGCGCCCTGGCCGCCTTCATCTTCCGCGCCCCGGCCGTCGAGGGCTTCGACCACCGCGACACCGAGCAGCACAGGCGCATCCTCGCCGATGCCTACGCCGGCGCCGGCTGGCAGGTGCCGGAGCTGCTGGAGCGGGCACGGACCGCCGAGGACCTGTGGTTCGACTCGGTCAGCCAGGTGCGCATCGACCGCTGGCACGACGGGCGCGTGGCGCTGCTGGGCGACGCCGCCTCGTCGGTGTCGCTGTTCGGCGACGGCTCCACGCTGGCCATGGCCGGCGCCTACACCCTGGCCATGGAGCTCGCGGCCACGCCCGCCGATCCCCAGGCGGCCTTCGCCCGCTATGAGGCCGCGCACCGTACCCTGGTCGACCCCAGGCAGGACAACGTAGCGGCGGCGGCCGCGCTGATGGTCCCGGCCACCAGGATCGGCATCGACACGCGTAACCTCGCCTCCCGGCTCTGGCCCGCCGCGGCCGCCGTGAGCTGGGTGCGCAACCGCCTCGCCCCGCGCCGGGAGCTCGAGGCCGCCGCCTGATCCTGGCTCGCGGATCTTAGATCGGTGTTATGCCCTTCCTTTTATGGTGACGCCCAAGGAGATTCCGGGAGCTGCCATGTCACAGCGGAAGGTGAAGCTCAGGCGCGCCGCCCTGCGGCGCGAAGAAGCGGTGCGGCAGGAGCACCGCAGGCGTCTGAGACGAAGGCTCTGGTACGCCACCGCCGCCGTCGTCACGGTGGTGGCCGCCGTGACCGGTGGGCTGGTGCTCACCTCCGTCAACAAGCCGAACAGGGCCTCGCCGGCCGCGACCGTCTCAACCACCCCTACCTCGCCCACCGCCAGTCCGTCGCCAAAAGCGACGACGTCCAAGCGGTGAGGGGTCCGCACGCCGCTGCTTGATCTACACAATGGCCGTTCGGCAAACTGATCAAGCCGAGTGCGTCGCCTCGGACTGATCCAGCATGAAGGAGCGGGCCGGTGTTACAGGTGGGCACGGAATACATGCTGCTGGCCGCCCTCATTGTCGGCGCTCTTGCGTGCTTACTCGGCGTCTTCACTCTGGTCACCCGTAAGATTCCGCGCTGGGTGCCGTCAAGCCGTGCACGACAAGCTCAGTGGAAGCCGTACGGCTGGGCACAGATTTTTACGTTTGCCTGGATGACGACGATGTTCCTTCCCAGGATGCTGGACGTCGATCCGCTGCTGGGACTCGGCTTGATGGTTCCCGCCATATGCTTCATGGTCACCTCGTGGTTCTTCCTCTTCAGGGCTATTTCGCCCATGAAAGGCGGAGAATCACGCGGTGGCGGCGGCTGAAGTCATCCAGCCTCGACGAGCGCGGCCAGGTTCGCCAGTGCCATCCGCGTACCGGTCTCATTGTCGGCGGCGGGCACGACGTCAGGGATCCCGTCGTGCACGATGACGACCTCGGTGCCGCCGCCGGAGTCGGCGAGCGTCGTCGTCATCGTCATGGTCCCGCCCAGCGCGGGATCCGCCGTCTCGAACTCGAACACCTCGACCACCCGCTCCTCCGGAACGAGCTCCGCGAAGTGGCCGTGGTAGGTGTCAGTGTGCGATCCCGACTTGCCGGCCGGTCCCGGCGCGTCATAGGTGAGCGAGACCCGGAACGAGCCGCCTTCGCGCGCGTCGAACTCGTGGACCTGGCTGCTCATACCCGCCGGCACCCGCCATTTCGCGATCGCGTCCGCGTCCACGAGCGCCTGGTAAACAGCCGACCGTGGCGCGTTCACGTGCCGAGAGACCCGAGTTGAGTACATGGGGCCAACGTAGGCTCTCATGGGGCCATAATGGCGGCCGATGCCGAAAATTCGGGAATTGTCGGAATATGCGGCGGCGATCGCGCCCGTCATCGACGCGGCCCACGTCAACGTGCATGCTGCGGCTCGCAGAGCGGTCACCGAACTGTCCGAGTCCTCCGGTGTGAGCCCCGGATTCCTGTCCGACCTGCGGTTCACGCTGCCGCTCCGCTCACTGACCCGGACCGACCTCGCCACGGTCTACCGGTACGGGGACGCCGACGGGCGTGAGTCCGGCATCCAGGAGCACTTCCGCGAGGGCACCCTGGCCGATGACGGTGACGGGGTGCTGCGGGTGACGGCGGCGGGGCTGGAGTTCATCCGGCGCCTGTACGAGGTGCACGGCGCAGCGGCCGAGCGGATCTGGGCCGGGCACGACCTGGCCGGGCTGGCCGGGCTCGCGGGACGGGTGCTCGATCAGGCCGAACGCGTGCCAGGAGGCGCCCTGGCGCTGATGGCGCCTCCCTATGAGCCCGCCGGAGCCGCCCCCGGCGTGCTGCTGTTCAACCGGCTCGCCGCGCTCCGGTATCACCGCGCCGACGCGCATGCCGTGGCCTGGCAGGCGGAGGGCCTGTCCGCGGCCGAGATCGTCGGCCTGCGGGACGGGCCCGTCCGTGCCCGGATCGAGGCGGACACCAACCGGCGGGCCGCCGCGCCGTACGAGATCCTCTCCGAGGACGAGCGGCAGACCCTGTACGACGGCCTGCTGAAGCTCATCTAGAGCGACGCCAGGAGCCGGCCCACCTGCGTGCGGTCGTTCACGCCCAGCTTGTCGTACGCCGCCTGCAGATGATTGGCCGCCGTGCGCGTGGACAGCGTCAGCCGGTCGGCGATCTGCCGGTTCGTCAGGCCGGCCGCCGCGAGCTGCACGATCTCCCGCTGGCGCGGCGTGAGCTCGGGCGTGGCCAGCTCCACCAGCGCCGGGGTCGTCACGCCCGGGCAGCGCTTGGCCAGCGCCCACGCCCTGGTCTGCGCGCCCCTGGCCAGCGTGCCGCGGCCCTCGTCGCGGTACGCCGCCGCCTCCTGCGCCGTGGTCTCGGCCGCGTACAGCAGCATCCCCGACCGCTCGAACTCCCCGGCCACCGCCCGCAGCGAAGCCGGATCGCCGACGGCCCGCGCGTGCCTCGACAGGAGACCGGGCAAGGGCCCATCCACCCGCTCCGCCAGCGAGGACAGCCGCTCCGCCGACGAGGACAGGTGGTCCGCCGCCGGAGCTCCCAGCCGCACCAGGTCGTGCAGCGCGAACATCAGGCTCCCGTACAGTTCGTGCCGCTCCGCGTGATCCGCGGCCTCCAGACAGAGCCGTACCGCCCCCTCCAGGTCGCCGTCCGCCGCGGCCACCCACACCGCGGCCTGCATCGCGTGCTGCCGGGTGAACGCCCATCTGGACGCCGCCGCCGAGGCCTCCGCCAGCACCTCGCGAGCCTGCGCCGTCCGGCCCAGCAGCGCCAGCGCGTGCGCCTGCTCGGCCAGCACCCGTCCCAGGTACGGCTCCCGGGCGGGCATCCTGGCCAGGTCGTCCCCGCACCAGCGCAGCGCGCCCGCGACGTCGCCGCGCAGCCGGCTGACCGTCGCCCGGTGGGCCGCGAACCCCGACACCGACAGCTCCGCCGCGGGCAGCTCCATCCCCTGCTCCGCGGTCCTGGCCGCCGCGTCCAGCCGCCCGGAGAACACCTGCGCGGCACAGAGCGCGTCCAGGAAGCTCGGCAGCGCGTGCGGCGCCTCGTCCTGCCAGCTCTCCAGCCCGGCCAGCGTCCGTTCGGCGATGGCCAGGCCGGACTCGGCACGCCCCGAGTACGCCGCGACCCACGCCTCCATGGACGCCGCGTGCGCCTCGGCGCGCACCGTCATCGGCCCGAACGTACGGGATCGCGCCAGCGACCGCGCCGCCCCGGTCAGCCGGCCGGCGAAGCAGTCAGCGACGGCCCGGTACACGTGGGCCTCCTGGAGCCAGACGGGCTCGGTCAGCGTGCGCGCGGCCGCGTCGAGCACCTCGCACGCCTCGGCGTCCGCGCCCGCCCACGCCAGATTGATCCCCAGGCTGAAGGCGTACTGGGCACGATCGGCCTCGGTGACCGCGTCGCGTGCCGCCTGCCGCAGCGTCGCCAGCGCCGAGTCGGCGTCGCCCAGCACCATGAGCACCTCGCCGAGCAGCGCGACCCCGGCCACGCCCGCCCCCGCCTCGATCGCGGCCCGCGCCAGGCGTTCGGCCAGCCGGGGATCCTGCCTGCCCCAGGCCAGCCGGGCGGCCGAGACCAGCGTCTCCGGGGCGGCGGCCGAACCGCTGTCCAGCCGCCACACGGCCGCCCGCAGCTCGTCCTCGCGCCGCCGGAGCCCGCTGGCCTCCAGCGCGTCGGCCAGCATGCGCAGCCGCCGCCGCGTCCGCAACGTGCCGCAGCCGCCGCGTACCACCTCGCCGTAGAGAGGGTGGCCGAGCCGTAGGTGCTCGCGCCTGCCGTCGTCCACGGCGACGATCAGGCCGCGGTCCTCGACCCGCTCGACCGCCCGGGACGAGTTCAGCGACGCCAGCAGCTCCGTGCCCAGCGGCTCCCCGAACGCCACCAGCTCCAGCACCTCGCGCTCTTCCTCGTCGAGATGGCCGATCCGCTCGCCGACCAGCTCACGCAGCCGGGTCGTCATCGACAGCTCGCCCCGCCAGCGCCACTGGCCGTCCCGTTCGGCCAGGCAGCCGCTGCCCAGCCCCGCCTGCACGACCTCGCGCAGGTAGAGCACGTTCCCCTCGCTGACCCGCGCGAGATGACGTACGGTCTCCGCGGCCACCTCGCCGCCGAGCGCGCCCGCGAGCACCTGCCCGACCTCGTTCCCGGTCAGCGGCGGCAGCTCGATCCTGTCGAGCAGCTCGTCCTTCCACAGCGCGGCCACGGGGGCCGGCTGCGGCTCGCCGGAACGTACGGTCACCACGACGCGGGCCGTGCCGCTCTCCACCAGGAAGTGCACCAGTGCCGCCGAGGCCGGGTCCAGCCGGTGCGCGTCGTCCACGCTCACCAGCAGCTCGCCCCGCCGTGCGCGTTCGCGCAGGTGGCGGGCCGCCCAGTGCAACAGGTTCTCGCCGCCCTCCGGCGGCCCCGTCAGCACGTGCGCGAACGCGCCGAACGGGATCATCGACGCGGTCTCCGTGCCCAGCGCCCGCACCACCACGTACCCCGGCATTCCGGCCAGCGCCTCCACCGCCAACCGGCTCTTGCCGACGCCGGCCGCACCGGCGATCATCACGCCCGCTCCCGACCGCACCGCCCCGCGCACGGCCGCCAGCGGCTCCCCTCGCCCGACGAACGGCCAACCGCTCCCCTGCTCGCTCATCGCGCCTCCTCTCGACACCCATCGTGGTGACGGAGGTTTGGGGGAGGTTCAGGCTGAATCCCGCTTCAAACCGGCGGAGATACGCAGCAGCTCCATGAGCGCGTCCGCGCCGACGAACGGCACCGCCTCGCCCCCCACCTCTTCGAGCAGCCCGCGGAGCTGGCCGCCGGATTGCTCGGGCTCGACCAGCCGGACGATGACCGTTCTCATCTGGAAACCATCTCGCCGCCCGGTTCAGGTCTGGTTCAGGCGGGGTACGGGGCGGGCTCGACCTCCAGCTCGCGCATGCGTTCCGCATAGAGGTGGTAGCGCCGTCGCGCGTCGCCGCGGCGGCCCGCCCGGTCGAGCACGCGTACCAGGCCGAGGTGGGCGCGCTCGTCGTAACGGTCCCGCTCCAGCAGGCGCAGCCAGTAGCGCGCGGCCTCGTCGTAGCGCCGCTCCTCCGCGCGCGCCGTGGCCAGCCTGGCCGCCGCCTGCGTGTAGGCCAGCCGGGCCTGCTCGCGCAGCCCCACGGCCCAGTCCGCGTAGGGGTCCTCCTCGCAGAACTCCCCGCCGTACGCGCTCTCGGCCGCCGCCCACCGCTCCAGCGCCTCGGCCGTACGCCCTGCCTGATCGAGCCGTACGGCCTCAGCCACCAGATCCAGAAATATCTCGACATCGACGTCGACGTTCGACAGGTCCAGCCGTAACGTGCCCTCATCCGAGACCACGATCTCGTCCGCCGGCCTCTCGCGCTCCGGGTCCAGCACCGCGCGCAGCGTGGAGACCATGACGTTCAGCCGCCGCAGCCCGACCGCCTCGCCCTCCTGGTCCGGCCAGAGGACCTCGACCAGCCGCTCCCTGGCGGTCCCGCTCCCCCTGCGGCTGACGAGGATCTTCAGCAGGTCACGGGCCTTGCGCGACTGCCAGGCCGTACGGGGGACCGGCACGCCGCCGCGCAGCACCCGGAACGTCCCCATGGTCTCGACGACCACTCGCGCGCCCGGCGCGGGAGCGGCCCGCGCGATCAGCGCGTCGATCCGGTGGTCGAGCGCCCGGCAGCCGATCGCATGCATGCGCTCGCGCACCCTCGCGGCCACCCCGCCGCCGGTCGCCGGATCGGTCAGAGCGGCCCTGATCAGCTCGGCCCTGGCCTGCCCGATCGGGTCGCCCAGCATGCTCCACCTGCGTACCGCCTCGTCGGCCAGCCGGGCGTCGCCGTCCAGCTCGGCCCGCAGCTCGGCGACGGCGGCCTGCGCGACGTGGTCCCTGCGGCTGACCGCGACCGGTTCGGCCTCGTCGAGCAGCGCCCTGGCGGCGTCGGGCCGCCCGCCCGCCAGCGCCGCGCGGGCGGCCGCGACCCTGGCGGTCACCCCGGCGATGCCCTCGGTGTGCCGGAGCGCCTGCTCGGCCACGCGGGCGGCCTCTTCTGGGTCGTCGTCGGCGAGGAGTTCGGCCAGCGCGTTGAGTGCGTTGGACACCACCTGAACGTCGCCGGGCGGCGCCTCGGCGACGATCCGGCGGTAGATCGCGATCGCCGCCCCGCGGTCGCCACGCAGCGCCTGCACCTCGGCCAGCCGGAGCAGCCCATACGTGACCAGCCTGGAGCCGATCGCCTCCCACCCGGCCACCGCCGCGGCGGCCTCGGTGGCGGCCTCCTCCAGGCGGCCGAGCCCGATCAGCGCCTTGGCCCGGTTGGCGGCGCTGAGCGCGGCGAACGGCGCGAACGACACCAGGCCCGACAGCCTGCCCGCCTGGTCCGTCTCGGCCAGGGCCTCGGCGTACGAGCCCTCGTCAAGGTAGCGGGAGGCACGGTTGGCGTGGATGCGGATGAGCTGGACGATGTCGCCCGCGCGTTCGGCGTACTCCAGCGCGCGCAGATAGTGGGCGTCGTTGGCGCGGCGGTCGCCGTCGAGGGAGGCGAGCATGGCCAGCACCGTGTTCGCCTCCGCCAGGGCGCCGGGGTCACCTAAGGCTGCGGCCTGCTCCATCGCCTTGTCGGCGAGCTCGGCGCAGCCTGCCCGATCGCCCTTCAGCCAGAGCACGGAGGCGGCGGAGGCCGCGCACATGGCGGCGTCGGCGGGCGGGAAGCCGTACTCGTGGCCTTTGTGGTACATGGCGAGCGCGACGTCGTACTCGCCGCGCCGGTGGTCGATGAAGCCGAGCCGCCTGGCCACGGACGCGTCGAACGCCGGCCCCTCGGCGGCCTGGGCGAGCAGCTCGCGGGCGCGGGTCCAGTGGCCGCGGTTCTGCTCGGCGAAGCCGGCCAGCTTGACCATGGAGGGCGAGTGCCTGGCGGCCTCGGGCAGCAGTTCCAGCGCCGCGAGCACGTCCCCGCGCTCGGCCAGGCGCAGCCCGTACGCGTCGAGGAGCGCGGCCGCCAGGCCCGGATGCTCGGTCGCGACGGCCGCGCGCAGGGCCAGCTCGGGCCGGTCGCGCTCGGCGTACCAGCGGGACGCGACCGCCGCCACGTCGTGGGCCTCGTTCCTGTCGAGCGGGGCATGCTTGGTCAGCACGTGCCTGCTGGTCGAGGTCAGGCGGTGGCCGTCCTGGCCGGCCTCGAGGAACAGGCCGCGGCTGGTCAGCGAGTCGAGCGTGTCGGGCGGCGCGCCGAGCGCGGCGGCCAGCTCGGCGGTCAGCACGGGCAGGACGGTGGCGGCACGCAGCAGCTCGCGCATGGTCGGCGGCAGGTCCCTGAACGCGGCGAGCGTGAGGCGTTCGAGCGTGGCGGAGTTCGCGGCCAGGCCGGCGGCCGTACGGGGCCAGCCGGAGGGGTCCTCGCGGGCCAGCGTGTCGAGCGCGGCCCGCACGGCGGCCGGCCAGCCGCCGCAGGCGTCGTGCAGCGTGGCGGCGACGGCCGCGCCCTGCTCGCCCAGCCGGTCACGTGCCCAGGCGGCGGTCTCGTCCGGGGTGAGCGCGAGGTCCGTCGCGTCCAGGTCGAGCACCTCGTGGTCCTGGCGCAGCCGGGCGGTCGGGAACGGCAGCGGCGTCCGCGACGCGGTGACCAGGTGCAGATGTCTGGGAGCGGCGCGGACCAGCGTCTCCACGTAACGGACGGAGCCCGGCGCGCCGGCGATGGCGTCGACGTCGTCGAAGACCAGGGCGAGCCCGCGCCGCAGCCGCCTGGCCAGCGCCTCGGCCAGCGCGCCCGCCAGCGCCGACGCCCTGGCCAGTTCGTCGGCGTCGGGACCGAGCGGGGCCCCCGCGGCGGTCACCAGGTCGGCGGGCAGACCGGACACCTTCTCCGACAGGGCCGACGCGACCGCTCCCGCCAGCGTGGGCAGGTCGCGGTCGGCGGGCCCGAGCCGGTGCAGCACGGCGCCGACGGCCTGACTCCAACCCGCCAGAGCGGTCGACTTCCCGTAGCCTGTAGTTGCGACGAGCGAGGTGAGCCTGTACGTAAGTGCCCCGTCGAGCCGCCGGTCGAGGGCGGGACGGGGTCGCACCCACCCTCGGTCCACCCCCGCATGCTACGCCGGGGGTTCGCCAGGGACTCCATAGTTCGGAAAGTGCCACCTCCCGGTAACAAGCCGGCAGGCGCACTATGGTCGTACTTCTTAACGGGAGGCACCGTGGAACAGGATCTGCCCGGCGGTGCGAGGCTGATAGTGGGGGTGGACGAGTCCCCGGCCTCGCGTTGGGCGCTGGCCTGGGCCATCGGGGCGGCCAGGCTGCACCGGATGGCCCTGGTCGCCGTGCACGTCAGTCGCGCGCCCGTCCATCCCTTCCCTGAGGCGCTGCCCGTCCAGCACGCGCTCAGATCCGGCGAGGAGGCCCGCTGCACCGAGGTGGTCGCCGGCGTGTTCGACGACGTCGCGGGTGGCGTGCCCGACGACATCAGGACGGCCGTGGTCGGCCGGGTCGGCGATCCCGGCTACCATCTCGTCGACCTGGCCCGCGAAGGCGACCTGCTGGTGCTCGGGCGGGGCCGGCGCGGGCTGCTCAGTCGCATCTTCCTGCCTTCGACCAGCATGTACTGCGCCCGCCACGCGAAGACCACGGTCGTCATCGTGCAGCAGCCGTCGCCGCCCGACGATCCGGAGCTGTCAGGGGAGCGGGCCCGCCGCTTCTGGACCCGCCGCCATCTGTAGCCGCCGCAGCCCTTCGGGGATGTCGTCCCTGGCGATCCCGCCGTAGCCCAGGACCACACCGGGACGGGTCGGGCTCTCGCCGCAGTACGCCTCCAAGGACTCCACCGCCAGGCCCGGCACAGGACGTACGGACACCCCCGGGGCGAGGCGGGCACACAGGTGCAGGCCCGCGGTGGACGGGACCAGGAGCAGGCGCTCGTCCCCGGCCAGCATCTCGGTGATCATGGCGTGCCTGGCGGCGTACTCGCGGGTCGCCTTCCTGATGTGCCTGGCCAGGAGCCCCTCGTCGATGAAGCGGGCCAGTGCCGCCTGTGAGGGGACGTCGCTGTGCCAGTCGGAGAGCTGCTTGGCCGCGTGCAGCGCGGGCGCGAGCGAGGCGGGGGCGACGAGGAAGCCGAGCCTGAGCATGGGGAGCAGGGTCTTGGAGAACGAGCCCACGTAGATGACGCGGCCCGCGCGGTCGAGGCTCTGGAGGGGCTCCAGCGGGCGCTCGCCGTACCGGAACTCGCTGTCGTAGTCGTCCTCGATCACGACCGCGCCGCGGCGCTCCGCCCAGGCCAGAAGGGCGGCGCGGCGGCCCAGCGACATGGGTGTGCCCAGGGGGAACTGGTGCGACGGCGTGACGTACACGATGCGGGCGGCGCGGGGGATGGCGCGGACGTCGATGCCCTCCGCGTCCACCGGCACCCCGGTCACGCGGGCGCCGAGCGAGCGGAACAGCAGGCGGGCGGGCGGGTAGCCGGGCTCCTCGACGGCCACGCAGGTGCCGGGCTCGATCAGGACACGGCCGATGAGGTCGAGCGCCTGCTGGGCGCCGTTCGTGATCAGCACGTCGCCGGGGCCGGCGTGGACCGAGCGGCTGATGCCGATATGCCGGGAGATGGCCTCTCTCAGCGGCTCGTATCCGGCAGGGCTGTGGTACGTGGCGACGCTCACCCGCAGCTCGCGGGCCACCAGCCGCCGCCACGCCTCCATCGGGAAGAGGCGAGGGTCCGGCACGCCGACGCGGAAGTCGTACCGGACGCTCTGTACGGCCTCCGGAGCGCCGATCTCCCGCCAGAACGCGCGCGGGCGCACGACCCCCTTCGGGGCCGCCCTGCCGCGTACCGGCTGCTGATGGAGCGGCGCGGCTGACACGAACGTGCCCGCGCCCGCCCGCCCCACCAGGAACCCGTCGGCGACCAGCCGGTCGTAGGCCACCGCGACCGTGTTCCTGGAGATCTCCAGCCTCCGCGCCAGCTCCCTGGTCGGGGGGAGCCGCTCGCCCGACCTGAGACGGCCGTCGAGTATGGCGTCGAGGAGCTGCCGGTAGACCTGTGCGGCCAGGTCACCGCGGCCTTTCAGGGTGATGTGGACGTCCATCTTGGCCCAATCAATTCGCCGGAAATTGGAGCTTATCTAGGGACAAAGAGGGATCCAAGATGGGCACATGACAGAACGTATGAACCTTGGACCGCTGGTCGGCGACGTATACCGGCACGCGGGCGCCCTCGACGGTTTCGTCGAGGAGAGCACGCTCCCCAAGTCCCTCCTCTACCTGGTGCAGCTGCGCGCCAGCCAGATCAACGGCTGCGTCTACTGCGTGGACCAGCACAGCGCCGACGCCAGACAGGCGGGGGAGAGCGACGCCCGGCTGCACTCGGTCGCCGTCTGGCGGGAGTCCCCGTTCTTCACCGAGCAGGAACGTGCCGCCCTGGCCTACACCGAGGCCGCCACCCGGCTCTCGACCGATGACGTCACGGACGAGATCTGGGGTCAGGCGGCGGCCCATTTCGCCGAGAAGGAACTGGCGGCGCTGATCGTGGCCGTGGCGACCATCAACTTCTGGAACCGCCTGGCCGTTTCCACCCGGATGACCCCGCCCTCGTACAAGCCCTGATCCGGCAGCCATGAACAATCGCCGCATCCTGGCTCTCGCCCAGCTCGCGAACTCCATCGGCGACGGTGTCTACCTCGTCACCTCCGCGTTCTACTTCGCCAGGATCGTCGGCCTGTCGGCCACCGAGATCGGCCTCGGCCTCACGCTGGGCTGGGCCGTCGGCTCGGTGGCCGGCGTGCCGCTCGGCCACCTGGCCGACCGGCGCGGGCCCCGCGGAGTCGCCGTGCTGCTCGCGCTCACGACCGCCACGGCGGTCGCCTCGTTCGTGTTCGTCCGCTCGTTCGCGCTGTTCGCGCTGGTGGCCTGCCTGTACGGCACGGCGCAGACCGGCCTGTCGGCCGCCCGCCAGGCCCTGCTCGCCGGGCTGACCGCGCCCGCCGAACGCACGGCCGTACGGGCCGTCCTGCAGTCCACGCTCAACGGCGGCCTGGCCGTCGGCGCCGCCCTGGGCGGGCTCGCCCTCCACCTCGACACGCGCGCCGCTTACCTCGCGGTGTTCGCACTCGACGCCCTGAGCTTCCTGGCCGCCGCCTTCCTGCTGCTCAAGCTGCCTGCGGTACGGGCCGCCCAGGTGACCTCCTCCGGCCCCCGGCTCCCGGTGCTCAGAGACCGCCCCTACGCGCTCGTCACGCTCATCAACGCCGTGATGCTCTTCTACATGCCGCTGCTCAGCCTGGTCGTGCCGCTCTGGATCGCCTCGCGTACGAGCGCGCCCACCTGGATGGTCTCGGTGCTGATGGTGATCAACACCGGCACGGTCCTGCTCTTCCAGGTGCGGGTGGCCAGGCGCGTGAAGGGCCTGCGCTCCGCCTCCCTGTCGGTGCGGAACGCCGGATTGGTGATGTTCGCGGCCTGCGCCGTGTTCGCGCTGAGCCCGTACGGGTGGCCGTTCCTGCTCGTGGCGGCCGGTCTGCAGGTCCTCGCCGAGATGCTGCTGGCCTCCGGGTCCTGGGAGATCGGCTTCGGGCTCGCCCCTGACGACAAACAGGGCCAGTACCAGGGGTTCTTCGGGACGGGGGTGGCGGTGGCGAGGATGCTCGGGCCCGTCGTGCTCACCACGCTGGTGCTGGGGGGCGGCACGGTCGGGTGGCTGCTGCTCGGGGCGGCGTTCGTGGCGGCCGGCGCCGCGATGGCACCGGCCGTTCGATGGGGGCAGCGCTCGCGCGAAGCGGCGGCGGCGGTCGCAGGGTGACGCCGCTCACCGCGAATACGCTTAAGACCGCCATGACCGCCGGCTTCCTTCATGTGACCAGCGACACGACTATGTGACCAGCGACACGACATCCACGTGGGCGGCCACACTCTCCTACAAGGTCCACGGTGTAGGCCAAGGCCCACGGCGTAGGCGTGGACCGCGGCAGTACGGCTGACAAGGGACAGCCGCCGGGGCACGCCGCCGGGGCATGCCGCCGGGGCACGCCGATGCGACGCATAGAGGCGACGCAAAGAGACGACGCATAGAGACGACGCATAGAGACGACACATACGCGAACCAGAGCCGTGCCCTGCCACACGCACAGGCGTGATATTTGGCATGATCGAGCTGTTGTCCGAGTTAGCGGACAGCGGATACCAGAGGCGGGCGGCAGACGAGCGCCCACGACGGACGGAAAGGGGATCCAAAGGCCGTCGGCGGCGAGCGTACCGGTCCTCACCTGGGGCTGAACACTCGTTCCCCGCACATTCCGCACATCTGGCCCGTGCGCAACACCGGGAGCGCAGCCATCCCTTGCTAGGCTGCATGTCAACCGTTGGGTCTCACCCCGGCAGGTGAGGCCGTCGAAGAAGTGGGGTCACACCGTGAAGAAGCTGCTTGTTCTGGCGCTGATCGCCCTTGGGGGGCTGCTGATCTGGCGTAAGGTGCAGGCCGACCGCGCAGAGCTCGATCTCTGGACCGAGGCGACCGGCACCGAGAACTAACCGACCGGCGAGGCGATGAGTGACGTCGTCCCCATCAAGCTGGTGTGCCTGGACCTGGCAGGCACCACAGTCGGTGACATCGCCATGGTCGAGCGCGCCTTCGCAGAGGCGATCGCGACCCAGGGCATAGTGCCCGGGACCGGAGCGTACGCGCGTGCCATGGTTCACGTGCACCGGTCCCGGGGCTGTCCCAAGATCGATGTCTTCCGTGGGATCTTCCCCGGCAACGAGGCCCAGGCGCAGGCGGCGAACCTGACGTTCGAGCGCTCCTATGAGGGCACCCTCGAGCGGGCAGGTCTCGAACCCATGCCCGGAGCCCTGGAGGCCCTCGACAAACTCCGCGGCACCGGCATCAAGCTCGCCCTGATCACCGGCTTCAGCCGCACCACCCTGAGCCGCGTCCTCAGCGTGCTCGGCTGGCACGACAAGATCGACCTCGCCATCTCCCCCGAAGACGCCGGCGGCCGTGGCCGCCCCTGGCCGGACATGATCCTGCACGCGGTGCTGCGCCTGGGGGTGGAGGACGTACGCCATGTGGCGGTCATCGGCGACTCGGAAAGCGACATGCTCTGCGGCAAGCGCGCGGGCGCCTCGATCGTGGCGGGCGTGATGACAGGCGTCCACAGCCGCGAACGCCTCCTCAAGGGCGGCGCCACCCACATCCTCGACTCCATCGTGGACTTCCCGAGTTTGGTGTTGAGCGATGACCTTGGAACGACGCAGGTAGCTTCGTCCGCCCGGTAAGCTATCTTCGTCGAAGGGGCCTTAGCTCAGTTGGCAGAGCGCCTGCTTTGCAAGCAGGATGTCAGGAGTTCGAATCTCCTAGGCTCCACCAGGGAAAACGCCCCGCAACCGATCTTGGTGCGGGGCGTTCGTGCCATTAACGTGCCATTAGCCTTTGGTGATCTTCTGTTGTTCGGCCTCTACGCGAGCGCTTAGCGCGTCGGCGATTCGCTGGTCTGCGTCGCGCGTGGCGTGCTGGTAGATCAGCGCCGCCCTGTCGCTGTCATGCCCCATACGGGCCTTGAGGTCGGCCAGGCTCGCGCCGGACTGTGCGGCTAGCGTGTTGCCGGTGTGGCGGAGATCGTGGAAGTGCAGGCCTTGAAGCCCCATCTCCTTGAGCGCTTCCGACCACTTGGCTTCCCGCCGGAAGTTGCCGCCTCGCAGGAACGCGCCGCGCTTGCCGAGGAACACGAAGGCGTCGTCGGCCTGGTCGACGTAAGTGGAGAGATGTTCGGTCAGAGCCGGGATGATGGCTGAGGGGATGCTGATCGTGCGCTTGCCGGCCCGGGACTTGGGCGGACTCAGACGCATCTCGCCGCCGTCGAGTTCGACCAGTTGTTCGCGGACCTGGACCGTCCGTGTGTCGAGGTCGATGCTGCTACGGCGGAGCGCGATCACTTCTCCCCAGCGCAGGCTCGCGAAGGTGGCCAGCAGCACCAGGGCCTTAAATCGTCGGTCGGCCATTTGGTCAGCCAGCTCGAAGACCTGGGCCACAGTGAGGACGGGCCGCTCGGGAGTATGCTCGTTGTCGGCGCCCTTGATCCGGCAGGGATTCCGGGTGATCAGTTTGTCCTCTTCGACGGCTGTCATCAGCACGGCACGCAGCAGGCGATACGCCTTGGCCGCCGTGGAGACCGACACGCCGTTGCCGAGAAGATCCGAGCGCCAGGTGCGGATCATCTGGGCAGACAGCTTGCCGACCGCGACCCCGCCGAGCGTCGGAACGATATGGCGTTCGAGCAGCCAGGTATACAGCTCCACCGTCTTCGGCCGCAGCCCCGGCCGTTCCTTGATCCAGGCACGGGCGTAGTCGGCGACCTGGATCTTGCCGCGATCGGGGTCCGTCCACTCCCCCGAGATCATCTGAGCCTCGATGAGCGTGAGCGCCCGGTCAGCGTCCGTCTTGGTTGCGTACGTCGTCGCTCCGGTGTGCAGTCGTCTGTCTGGTCCGGGATAGCGGATCTGGAACCGGCCCGAGGGAAGCTTGCGGAGGTTGCCGAAACGCCGGTGGCCGTCCTTGTTCGCCATCAGGCAGCCCTCCCCGATGCCGGAACGGCGTCGGTCGCGTGCATGGGTGCGACGGTGCCGGCGACGACGTACGCAATCAGGGCTGACTCGCGGATGCGCACCGGCCGACCGAGCTTGACGAACTCGATGCGCCGTTCGGCGATCAACCGCCGGACGAAGCGAGGGGAGGTGTTGAGGAGTTCCGCCGCCTCCTCCACATTCAGAAGCTTGTCCACTACGCTACCTCCTCTCCAGTTGCCGAAGGATCTTGGCCGTTGGCTCTGGCTTCCAGCTCCCGCAGGTGAGCGCGCCAGCGCTGACGTTCGGCGACGCTCCGGAGCAACCGGACGCCGATGGGGACGAGATCTGGATCACCGGGCTTGACCTGCCTCCAGACGTAGCGGTGCGGGTCGGTCGGTTCGTCGGCCTGCCCGAGCGCTTCCAGGACCCAGGTGCGGCGGTCCTGCTTGTGTTCGGTGAGGGTCTTGTTGGACCACTTCCGGGAGACGAGGACGCGACGACCCGCGTAACCGAGATGCTCGGGGTTGTGGGCCTTGGAGCGGCACCGGCCGGGAGCCATGCCAGCCTTGGCTCCCTTGGGCTGCACTCCGTACCGCAGCCAGTTTGGGCAGGTCGGCGAGCAGGGCTCGTAACGGAGGGCCTCGACAAAGCGGGCCGCATGCTTACGTTGAGCCCGGCCGTTGAGATTGTCGCCGAGGCTCTTGGTCAGGTACTTGGACAGGTAGCGAATGCACTGGTCGGCGTTCGGGGTTCCGGCGAGGACGCCCTTGACGTCGACCTGATTGCCGAAGCGGACCACATGTAGGGGTTCGGCCGTGTCGTCCTGGTCGAGCTCATCAAGGGCCTGGTCCCAGGAAAGCAAGACCTCGCCGGTGTCGGGGTCAACGTAGCCGACATCGTCCTGCCAGATGGGCAGGTGCTCGCCCTCGAAGCGGACCTGATCGCAGGGCGGCCACCACACCTGGTGATAGGTCGCCGCAGCGATCTGCTTCACCTCCGCACGTGGCAGAGTGCCCCTGATCGCCATGTGCAGATGGGGCGCGAGCCGTTTCTGAGGCTCCACGCTGGCGAAGTACTGGACGTCGTAGCCGGCCACGCGGCGAAGGTTCTGCACGAACCGATCGACCAGCTTGGAGAAGTGCAGCGCATCGCGGGCAGCCCGCCCGTAGTCATAGGTCTCTGGATCGATCGGCACACCGTCACGAACCCTGCCGTACGAGGGAAGCGTGAGCGTCACGAAGAGCGAGGGCCGGTAGACCCTCCCGTCCGCGGATTCGTAGGTTCGCCCGAGGGTCGTGCTGGTCATCTTGCGCTTGGGCAGATCCGGTGCGTCCTGCCGTCGCCTAGTGGAGCGCACCCGCTTGGGTGCGGTCCGGCCGCATACATGGCCCCGCATCCCGGCAGTGTTGATCTCCTCGTCCAGGCCAACGAGAACCGCGTCCCAGTCGGAGGCGTCCTCCGCAGCTGCATCGCGTCGAGCCTGCATGTCCGCACGGAACTCGATGAGCCAGCGCTGGTCCTCGGTGGCCGCATCTGGGCTTATGACAGGTTCTTCGGCGAGGTGCCAACCTTCCCGGCACTGCGCCATTCGGAGCTGCCGGTTGCGCTTGGCGCAGGAAGGACACTTGTTCTCCAGCGTCGCCCCGCACGGGACATCAATGATTTCTTCCTTGCCTGTGACGAGGTCGAGTCGCCGGAGAGCGACAGGCCGGACGCAGACGCCGTTGAGCTTGGCGACCTCCTCGGCGACTTCTCGGGCGTGCGGTTGAGCCATGCGGAGCGCGCGAGGGGTGGAGCGACGGGAGATCGAGACTGCCGCCGCTTCTCCCGGGATCTCCGCTGGCTGGTGTGGACTGTTCAACGGACCTCCTTTCCGATCTCGGGGACGATGAGCGCGGAGGTTCCGCACTCGGCGCACTCGACCACGGCGCGGACCGGGTCGAGCCACAGGACGTTGAGGGCGCCGCATTCGGCGCAGCGCAGGCCGTCGAGGAAGTGGGCGAATGTCATGCGGCCTCACCGGTGAACTCGGCGACCATGTCGCGGATGTCGTCGTCGGAGACGTAAGCCGCGCGGACTCGGATCGGATCAGGTGAGGTTTCCAGCCGGACGTAACCGACTCCCGCCCCGCGTTCCGGACGAGGAGAGATCTGGTCAGCCAGCGCCCCACGGTCCCGCGCGCCGTCGCCGAGAACCATCTCCACCTGTTCGGACTCGTCGAGCCGGAGCGCGATCTTGTCTGGGAACAGGTTCCGGATGTTCATGACCTCCTTGCGCGGGTCCTGTAGCGCCGCCATGACGCCGACCCCGACGGCACGCCCTTGAGTGGTGAGCGTTGCCAGAGCAGCGGAGATGCGCCGCCGCAGTTCCTTGTCGGATTGGTACGCGGTGAGGAAGGCCACCTCGTCGACGAGCACCAGGACGAAGGGATCACCGACAGTGGGCATGTGGGCTCGCTGGTGGCCGGCGAAGCGAGCGGCGCGGGCCTGCATGACCTTGACGGCGTCGTCCAGCAGGTCAGCGCAGTCGGCCGGATCAGCGGCGTAGCGTGCCCCAAAGAGAGGCCGCCCGAAGGACAGCTCCATCAGCTTGGGGTCGAGAGCCCAGATCTCGACAAGCCCCGCCCTGACGGCAGGCAGGAGCCCGCGGATCGTGGACCAGATGATCGAGCCCTTACCGGCCCCGGTGGCACCCGCGACCAGGACGTGAGTGCCATGCACCTTGAGGAACCACGGCCGTCCGTCCTCCTGCTTACCGATCTCGATAGGACCGATCTTGGGCGTCTCCGGGATGGCTACGGCGGGCAGAGGAACGGCGAGCGGATCGCTTCGAGGGAAGGTGAGGCGCAGCCGCCCACCCTTGAGGACCGACACGCGACAGGAGCTCGCGCCGAAGCCCTGGGCGAGGTTGTCAGTCCGGTCGGCCCAGTCCTTGACCGGCTGCCCATTGAGCATGCGAACGGTGACCAGGTCGGCCCACGACGTGCAGGTGACCTTGCCCAGCTTGGGAAGATAGTCCCGCCCTCGGACGTGCCTGCCGAGACCGGAGATGACCATCACGGGTTGCCAGTGCCGCCGGTAGACCCAGACCAGCCGCCACCAGGCCAGCAGCCGCCAGCCGATCCAGCGGCCGAAGCTGACCCGGTCGAGGAAGCCCCAGACGACCGTTCCGACGAGCACGGGCGTGATGAGGAGCAGTGCGACGCGCCACCCGTACAGAATGGACAGCGCGCACGGGACGGCGGCGACCAGCACGGCGACCGGATGCCGCCACACTGTACGGACCAGACTCGCAACGGCCCGCCACCCGAAGATGACGAGCGTGACGATCGCGGGCGTCTTGAGGACGGTCGGTTTGAAGACCACAGCCGTATCAGGCGTGGTCGAGACGATGCGATGTGGCTCTTCGCCAGGCATCTTCTTGAACATTAGGCTGGAGTCCTTCCAAGCATTTGGAGTGTGCGGAAGACCGAGGGGCCGCCGGAAGTTGCCGCTTCCTGCGGCCCCGCTTGCATGTCAGACCGCCGCATCCGGGGCGGCCTTTGCCGACTGTTCGGAGTGCAGCCGCTCGCAGTCGGCGAGGTAGCGAGCGGCGGCGTTGAAGAGCTGACGGGCGTTGTTGAGATCGGAGTCGGTGACGTGGCCGGCCCCAGTGGTCGAGATCGCCACGTCCGCCTCAGGGGAGCAGATCTCCAGGTACGGCCGCGGCTTGTCGAGCACCCCGGCGCGGATGCGCAGGTCGGGCGTGTGGAAGGAAACAGCGAGGCGAGGCACGGAGTCCGGCTTCATCGAGAGCGTCACGTAGGTGTACGGCCCGAGCTTCCTCATGCCGCCGTCACCCCGCGCCGATGGATCCGCTCCACACACCGCGCGAAGTCCTGCGCCTGCTTGGCGAGTTGCCGAGCAAACTCCACCTCAGCCGCCGTGACCCGGTCCGACGCAGCCGTGGTGACCTGCACCTGGACCAGCCCGAACGCCAGCGCCAGGACCGGAGTGCGAAGTTGGTAGGCGTGGTTCTCGGCGATCGCGCCGGAACCGGTGTTGAGAGTGATCACGCCCGTCGGCCGAGCCGGTCCCCGCCGCCCCATCACGCCGCGTCCTTAGCCGAGCTGGACTTACCGACCGGCCGAGGAGCCCGCATCTCGCGAACCCGGATCGAGTAGGCGAGACGACCGTTGCCGTTCACGTACGGTGTGACGGTCATCTGGTCGAACTCGACCGGCGTGAACGGCAGCCCCGGCATCGGCGCCGGCGGAACCGGCTGCATGGGGGAGAGGATCTTCACCGCGACCGTCTTCTGCGCGGCCTTGAGCGTCGGGTCCGCGTCCATGACCGAGACCTGCCAGACCAGCTCACCGGCCTGCTTGTCTCGCGCCTGCACGAACCGCCCGTTGGTCGAGGCGTCGAAGTCCTTGACCGGTTCGACCTCCCCGACGATGTAGCAGCCGTGCGGGAAGACCATCTCGAACGTCACAGGGATCGGTCCCTGAAGTGCCATCGTCCTTCACCTCCTTTGTCTATCCCCCTAGACAGTCGCGACCGCTTCGCTTCGAGGAGCTGTCTAGGGGGATATGCAGAGGACGATAGCCAGAGTGTGCCCCAACTGTCTAGGGGGGTAAACGCCGATAGCTCAATTTCAGGAACGCCCATCGCTTCGCCGGGGCGAAATGGGTGAGATACCCCGATGTCTACCCTTGCTTGCGCTGGGATTATGCCCGTTACGTTCTACTACGAAAGAACTCTCCACGAATGCTGGAGAGAAGGAAAGGTGCGTCCTTAATGGTGCTTTTTGGTGGCAGTGGATCTGGTCGGCACCAGATCATCGAAGATGCCGGTCAGGCCCACGCGGAGGGACGACGCGTCTTCGTCGCCCGGCTCAGCGCCTCCACAGACAAGGCAGGCCACGGCAAGAGCCTGCCTGAGATCGCCGGTCTCATCGAGGGGATCGAGGCGCACGGCTGGCACCTGGACCAGATGGCCACCAGCGTTATGTCGGGCGGTTTCAACTTCTACGACAACATCACGTGCTTATTCCGCCGTACCGAGTGAAACATGAGCGGCCGTGGCGTCATCGTAAGTCTTGCCTCTGGGCCAGCGTTCGCCGTGCGGGTCGGAGCGCTCGGCGGCACGGACTCTGGAGATGAGGTCCGCTGGCCCATGCTGGTCGAGTATCTGCAGAGCTTCGCGCCAGGCGGCCAGGTCGAAGCGGTCAACGAGGCGAGAGGCGCCGTCACTCAGGAGCGCGGCGGCGCGGACTTGGTTGGCGGGCATGCTGCCGGTCAGAGCCTGGTAGGCGGCAAGGGGATCAGTGGCAGCAACCCAGAAACCGCCGTCGCGGTTCCGGTAGGAGCGCAAGGTCTCGATGTAGCGTCGGTGAGCCGAGGCATGTTCCTCAGTGCCGGAGTCGAGTGCATCCATCTCCGCCCGGTAGCGCGCACCTACCTGGGCCTCGCGATCGTCGCAGACGGCTATTGGCTCAGCTGCATCGACGGCGTCCAGGAGGAGGACGGAGTCTGCCAGGACGAGCCATTCCAGAGCCTCGCCCGTACGTCGAAGCATGATCACTGTTGCTGAGGGCGAACCGGGGTGAGCTAGGTCGCATGTTCCGTCGTGGAGTGATGAGACGGTCTTGATCCCTTCGGCCAGCAGTTCGGTCAGGGTGCCGGCGCCCTGGGTCATTGAGGCCAAGAGGGTGGAGCCGAGAGTGCGGGAGTACCAGGCCACACCGTGTGAGCAACCGGATTCGGACCCGGGCGGAGTCCCCGCACCGTCGAGGAGGACGGCGGCATCAGGAGTCGCAGCGACGAAGTCCTCGTTTGGTCGGCCGGGTGCCGCTTCGGTGGCGAAGGTGACTCGCACGTCTCAGTCCTCCTCGTGCCGATACAGCGGACTGGCAAGCTCCGCCTTGACCGGTTCCCCAGTGACCGGGTCGTATTCGACGCCCACAACGGTCGAGAAGCGCTTGTCACCCACTTGTCCCCACAGCGTGGCGATCTCGGCCTGAAGGAGCTGCACCACGCCGAGCGTGCCTTGAGGGTGGATGCCCGTGAACACCAGGAGGTTGCCCTTGCCGTCCGGCCGCCCCAGTCGTCCGAGGTAGGCGTAATCCACGGCACGAGCCGGTTCGCTGTCCGAGCCGGAGCGGTACAAGGTGCCGGCACGGTTGTCGTGCAGCGTCCAGACGTCGTCCTTGACCCACTCCAGGACCGGGTCGGACTCATACAGCGCGCCCATGACCGTCGAGAGCCTCGGCCCGCAGATCACGATGAGGTTTGGCCGGTTGATATCGATCTCTCCGCCGAGCGGAACATGTTCCAGCTCCACAGGTACGTCAAAGCCGCGGGCAAGGTCCTCCAGCCGCTTGGCTGCCGTGACGTCCTCCATCGCGACCACCGGTCGCGCGTTGGTGGCTTCGCGCTTGAGCGGTGTGACCAGAGTGATCGTGCCCGTACCGAGAAAGGCCCCTTCAGGTGCCGGACCGGTGTGCCGGATCTGGTGAATCCGGCCTCTGGTTAGGCCTGCTTCCTTGGCGATCTGAGCGTATGAAAGCCCTTGGGCATGCAGCTCCTGGATCACCCGCCGCCGCAACCGGGAGAGCTCTGCGACCTCCTGTTGAGCAGCGTTGAGACGCTCGGTAGCGACCCGCAGCAGTTGGAACGGGTCTTCTATCGCAGCAATGCGCTCAACGTCACTCGGCGGCATCGATCCCCCTCTGATCACTAGGGGCGAGTCTAGGCCCCTAGACGGTTTGCCGTCTATCCCCCTTGACAGTACGTTTTTGACCAGTTCGCCAGTTTTTGAGCTAACCGCCCGAATCGCCGACCGCCGATTAGGGACGCCACGCGGACTCATCGCGCCATGCCCGCAAGCAGCGCAGCCCACATGACGCGAGATTCGCCAACCCGTACACGATGAGTCTCGGCGACGACTCCCTGACCCGCCTTGGCGACGCGCCGGATGAAGCCAAGGCCGGCGGCCTCGCACAGTTCGTAGTAGACGCTCCTGCAGTCGCACGTCCAAGCGATCGTCCGAGGTCGCTCGTCCGCGCGAGCGGGGTACCAGTCAAGCTTCACACACGACGTCTGCGGTGAAGGGAGATGAGGCGACAGACAGGAGGTCATCAGGAAGACGCTCCCTGCAATGCTGTGTCCAGCACGGCCCAGACCGTTCGACCACGTTCGTCACCCCACACGCCCCAGTCGAGGGCCAGGCTCGCGACGACAAGCAAGCCCCGGCCACCTTCGCCCTCCAGGCATGGCCGGAAGACCCTGGGGGAGGAAGGTCCTCCCTCATCGAGGACACCCAACCAGAGGCGGTCCGGATGAGCTTGAACGCTCACCAGGAACCGTCCCCCGAAACGCCCGCTGGCAGAGTGGCGTATCGCGTTGGTGGCCAGCTCGCTGACGATGAGTTCGGCATCACCGACCGTGGGCCAGCCTCGCAGGAGCGTGGCCACGAAGCGTCGCGCCTCGGTGATAGAGGGGGCGGAGCCGAGGAAGTAGCGGGAGAAGCGCCAGGCCGACATGGGGAAGCTCCGTTGTCTAGGGGGCTATACATCGGATGGCGTCAGCGTATGAGTGAGACTAGAAGCAGCTCAAGCTATTCGACGTATAAATGCGTCACTTCTCTAGGCGCTCGACCAGCTGACGATAGTCGTCGGCGATGAATTCCAGCAGTTTGCGCAGCTCGTCCCCATACACGGCCACACCAGCGAACGCTTCAAAGATCTCGACGTGAGCGGCCAGCTCGTCGGGACCGGTCAATGTGAGATCACCCGTCAAGCTCTCGACCACGCTCGCGGTGTCGTCGTAGATCGTGAACCCATGCAGCGGAAACGCCGGCACCTTCACGGCCCACGGCACCACGCCCAGTTTCACATGGGAGAGCGTGGCCACCTGGCCCAACCGATCGAGCTGCGCCAGCATCAACGACGGAGACCCCGGCCACGTCCGTACGGCGCCCTCAGTCAGAAGGAACGAGAACTCGCGAGCGCCGTCGAAGAGCACTGTCTGCGCCTCCACGCGCACAGCCGCCGCCTTCGCTACATCGCCGGCCTCAACGCCTCGCCCGACGGCGAGTGCTAACCGCGCATACTCGGCCGTCTGCAGAAGGGACGGAATCACCGCTGACTGGAAGCTCACGACCCGATGTCCCGCCCTCAACCGTGCAGCATTCGCCGCCTCACGACCAGCGAGTCCCCCCTTCAGCCGAGAGACCTCCTCGCGAAGCCGTACAAGAAGAGCGTCCAACTCGGCACGCCCAGCACTGTCCAGGCCAAGCGCCGCGACTAACCGCTCCACCGTGTCAGGCGTGGGAAGCAGTTGCCCAGTTTCGATGCGAGAGATCGTAGGCTGCGCTATCCGTGCTCGCCGCGCGAGATCCTTGCCGGTCAGACCGGCGTCCCTACGCAGTCTCCGCAGTACCTCACCCAGCGCCTGCAACCGATCCCGCCGCTCATCCACACCGAGGGTTCTATCATCCGTGCAGTACGACGCGACGCTACATCAACGGACGAGAAATATCCCCACAAGTTCAGGGCCGGGCCACCTTTGGCAGCCCGGCATGCTTTGGGCGATCGCCGGCCGCGCTGCGGCTCTCCGGCCGGTCGCGGCCATCATCGCCCATGCTCTTGACGCCTCAGAACAAGTCGGGAATAGTGATGAGAATTTCTTTTAAATCGTGCATATTGCTAGCAGCGTGCGGGAGAGCTGGACAACCAGGCCAACATTCCCTCTAGTCGACTGCGCTGGAACGGGGTAGGCATGGGGTCTGCTTGCAACTGTTCTTGCACTAGTTCCTTTGCGACCTCAAATGTCAAAGCTTGAGCTAAGTCCTCAAGAATACTTATGCCGAACGACTCTGAATTGCGGCCGCGCACGCCTAGTAGATGCCGCCATATCGTAAGCGCCGCCTCTTTTTCGCTGTACGCTGCTAGTGTTTGAGCCATAACGCGTTGCCGGGCTAGTGTGAGTGCAGGGTGACTACAAATGAGTTTGATGGCTTTCTGTATCCCGTCACGCCCGCCGAGGCCGGCAATCGCTCCAAGAGCTGTCTGAACATGAAGGCCTTCTGCATCGCCTATTGCGAGGATATGACCAGCAAGCTCGAGACTGAACTCATCGAGGTCTAGCATACCGTCCGAGCTTAGACTCTCAAGGACGCCAGAACTCCAAGCGCTCGTGTCTGTCTCCGCGACTTGATTCTTCAATACCTCGATAGCACGCCTGCGATCGATTTTCAGCAGTACGTTCGCTGCAGTGCGGTAGTCCGAATCTTGAGCATTTGGCGAGAGCAATGTAAGCTCCGCTATTTGGAACGCTTCTTCGAGCAGTCCATTATCCAAAAGGATCTCTGAACATGAAGCCCTTTCGTATGGATGTAGGCGGAGGCAAATATCTTTAAAAGACGGTAGTGCTGCCAAATCGGTTGAGTCTCGGCTATCTATCAATAGCTTTACGACGCTGGCGCTACCCATAGGCAGGAAATGATTGCCGAGTAGTACTTCCTCGACCCATTTCTTTGCATTACAATGAATACCCGCTTCTGTCATAATCTGAAGCAAGCGCGCTTGTCGCCAAACCTCGCATCCCATCTCACGGTATTGGTGGAGGAGTTGGTGTGCGAGCCCAGCGGCCCCCGTTCCGCGAATCTTCAAAAGCATTTCGATGGCATCGAATTGTGCATGACTTATCTTGAAACTAGAGCCGATGATCGTCTCAGCTAGCTCCGCAGCCCCATCAGATGCGCCAACACGCTCCATAGCCTGTGCAATGACCATCCGCCCTTCCTGATCACTGGAAGGCCGGCCATGAGCCAGTACGGCTAGCTTTTCTGCGATTGTGGCGAATTCCCCACAATCGAGCCAGGCGTCGATCACCCGACGAATCTCATCTGCTCCGGCGTGGGGGTTCTCAAGCACGGTATGGGCAAGTCGCTCCACTTCTTCTGCCGCCCCAAGGACGCGATAGGTCTCTGTTGCGATCGATTCCTCCCACGTATCGGCGTCAGTTTCACTAAGGAGAGCTGAGAGCCGCCGCCGTACAGCTTGAACACTTGCATCCCCAAGCTGTAGTGCTAGTTGCGCAGCTTTCGGCAGTGGCTCGTACATCACCTCGAGTAGAGGAGCTAGAAGATGAGCCGCGACGATGGGCTTAATCCTGCTCAGTCCGAAGAGAGCATTGAGTCGTTGAACGGCAGTCAGCTCTGGAGCAGCAGCAAGTGTCTCTAATAACAATGCAGTTCCATGTCGTTTGTCCAACATAGACAACATGGTTAGTGCCTTTTGAGATTCCTCAACGTCATGGCTGCGCCCCAGTTGCGCGATTCGCTGGATGACTGTGGCTCGGCGTTCTGGTCCAACGTCCAGTCCTTCCATCAGGAGCGAGCCAGCAAACAGTATTCGGTCTGCATCGATATGGGCAAAGACTTGATCGATAACCCGATCAGGGGAACCATCCGCGCTAATTGCCCACTTGCAAAGCACAAAGAGCGCCAAAGAGCGCTGTGTGCCGCTGCATGCGCGCCTAATCCAGCTCTCTAGGCTGGCGTTGTCTGCCAGTGCTGGGGCGAGTTCGTGCGAGGCCAGGTACTCCGCAAAGCTCTGATGTAGGAAACGAAGCTGATTACCGGCAATCACCAGTAGGCCGGTTCCTGCTAGCGCTGTAGGTAGTTCATCCTCCCAGTCAGCTGGAAGAGGAACTAGAAGCGGAGGGTGCTCTCGCATCCAATTCCGGCATGCTGAGATGAGATCCTCTTCGCCGTTGATGCGCTCCCCAGCCAGGACTCGGATGAGTTTGTCGACTGAGTCTGCTAACCACACCGGAAACGCGGACTCCGCGCTGTGCGTAGTTCGGTTTCGTAGCCGTTCCATGAAATTTTCGTACAGATTCACGCGGCTGGAAACAGATGGGAGTGAAGGGTCCAGGGTCGCGTTTACTAAGGCCATGGTGACTAGCAGCGGATTGCGTACAAGCTCTTTAAGATCGCCTTCCTCAACGACCTCTCTAAGGAAACGATCCGCTGCGTCTTGTGGGTTCGGCACTCGTGCACTCTGGTGATCGAACCACTTGCGCGTATATTCAGATAGCTCCTGCTGCTCAAATGGTTGTATCTCAAACTCGCCTAACATAGCCTCACGAAGTGGTGCCAACTCTGTCGGCGGCAACGGACGAGTCGTCACAACAAGCCTAAAGTCTGAGTTCAATTGACTGTGTCGGGCCAGCGTGCGTATCAGCTCAGTACGCAATCGCCGATCGCCGATCTCATCGATACCATCCACGAAAATAAGCCAGCGTGCTCCCTGCGTGCGTCCCACAAATAGCGAAGTGGGTGGATCGGAGACGAGGCCACCACCAAGTGTATTAAGGGTCGCACGACGCAGTCTTTCGCTCCATGATCCTTTCTCGGAGGCGAGCAATGATGCGGAAAGGCGCAGTGGTATCAACGGCTCACTGATGGGCGCCTGTTGGATAGAGGATCGGCGCAGCCAGACTCCGCACAAAGATCTCGCCAAATGACTAGCCAGAGTTGATTTCCCCGCTCCGGCCTCTCCGGTAATAAGTAGATGGTCGTGTCGAGCCAAGGCATCTGGTAGCGAGATCAGCGAATTTGCTGCCGAAATTTCTGCTGGGGCGTCCCTAATAACCTGAGATACTGGCTCGGCGTCGTGATGAATACTTTGCTGCTCAGGCTTTTCCTCCGAACGAGATGATTCACCTGACGGGGCCTCCTCCATGCTGTGTTGGGCCGTAGGGCGGTTTCGAATACGCTGTCGCACGTAGATTGCTGACAGCGGCGGCTCCACCAGGCCGAGGAGGGCATACGGAAGGCAGTCAAGGGCGCTGTCTTGAGCCTCTAGCAGATCTCGGACGGCGGGTGAGGGAAGCGGTATGTCTGCCCAAGTTAAGGGAGCCGTATGACTCCGCCGGCGCTCCGCGTCCTCAGCCCGGTCGCGTTCCTGCTTAGCTTCCGCCCATAGCCGTGTGATCTCCTCTGGCTTATGGCCAAGCCCCACGGCTAGCGCCTGGACCACGCGCAGCGGCAGCATGCGTTCGGCGTTCACGGCGTCGTACAGGGCTCGCTGACTCAGCCCTGTCATTTCTGCTGTGCGGCGGATGGAACCATGGCCGGCCTCATGGATCGCTTGTACGAACCAGTCTGCGATCGCCTCGAGTTCTGGCAACCTCTTCCGCTCGCTCGACGGGGGACGTCCCGTTCGCATCCTGCACCTCGTAGTTGGCTGCGAGTTTCCCGGCGTTTTCCAACGCTAGCGGGAAACTTCGTTTCCGCCAGATGCTGGAGAAGTTCGGCGCAAGATCGAATGTCTCTCGGGAGGATGCCATGGACGCGTTGATCGCCTCTCACCCCGCGCTGTGGGTCACGATGTTGATCATCGGCTCGCTCGTCGGCGCGGTCCGTTGCTGGCTGGCATATCGAACTGTTGTCCGGCGCGAAGAAGAGCACACGCGGAGAGTCGAGCTAGCCGTGAAGCAGACTCACGGGTCTGACCGAGCGGCGGTGGTTCGTGCTGCCAGTCAACTGGCGCCCGTGACGACTCATCGACGGCGTTGAGGCGAGGCTGAGATGCACGTGCCATCTATTACGCATCATCGCCCCGATTACGAGCCTTTGCCGAATTGTTCTCATAGAGATCAAGCGGCGGCGCGGCGCGCCGCCGTACCCCGGCCCTCCGCCCGCCCGCCGTCCGGGCGTGCGGCCTGGGGGCCGGTCCCGGACGGCGGCGGGACACCGGGCCGGCCACCGCACGCCAGTCGCACCGTGCCCATCGAACGCTCCGACTGGGGTTGCCGCGCCGCCGCACAGATGCAGCCCGTACGATCGCCGCTGCAGAGCTGGCCTCCGCATGTGGTTGGGGGCGATCGACGGTCCAGGGCTTCGTTCCTCAGCCCCGGCCCACCGGACAACGTGGGTGGTCACCGTATAGACCGTGGAGGGCGATGAGTTCGGCGCTCAGTTCGTGCACCCCGAGGCCCCGCCCGTTACCGTGCGAGCGTTCCCATCGCCAGCCCTACGATAAGTCATACTCGTCGATCCATAGATCGGCTCCAGCTCTGTGAAGAAAGCTGATGGCTTCTTCGTCAAGAACGAGCCCTCGCGGGCTGGAGTGCTCTCCTGGTTCGAACGACCGAAGCATGACCAACGTGGCCGCTGCGCCACCAGCGGTCAGCTCTCCGATTCGATCCCAGGCGCCGGCCAACTGATTCATCACGGCTTCCACCTGCTCATTGAGGGAGGTGGTGTCCGCAAGGCCAGAGTCGAGCATCCATTCGTGTCGTGGCGGTATCAGGCGCCCACTCTTCCTGCCGCGTCGTGACTCCTTCGCCTCAGATCGAGTCGGCTCGACGCCCACGTACTGGGTGATCTGCCCGGGATCCAGTTCATCGGACTTGATCATAAAGTAGACCTGCTGCTCGACGATCACGTGAACACGGTAGCGGTTCAAGGGCTGGCGGGCGCTTGCACGACTGGGCAGGGGCAATCGCTCCTACTGCTCAAGACCTTGATCATCGTGCCATTAGCGTGCCATTAAGGAGGGTCAGCAGCGGTCAATCACGGTCTCTCGCGGACTGTGCTCAGCGCAGGTCGAGGCCGTTGTCCTTGAAGATCCGACCGTTTTGCAAGCAGGATGTCAGGAGTTCGAATCTCCTAGGCTCCACTGCACGTAGAAGGCCACTTCCCAGGGTCGGGAAGTGGCCTCTTCGATCTTGTACAGCTGCAAAGTACAGCTACATCGACGCTCTAAGGCTTACGTGGGCTACACCGATCCCAATGGGGTGAGCCACGAAGGCCGTGCTTTGGACCGGCCCCGCATCGCTGGCGCCGAGCCCAGGAGACGCTCTTCACTCGATGGCTGGCGCAAAGGCATGAGGGGCCTTATCGCCTGCAGGGCTTCCATCGTCGAGAACCCGCTCGACCTGGTGTTGCTCGGAGAGAGGGAACGACGCCGTCTGGACCTCGGCGTTGAGGTCGGTGCCGCTCAGCGGTTCAGGTATGCCGGGTTGGCGTAGCCATCGTTGTATGTTGCGTCCTCCGATGAGACTGAAGTTCCTTCAATGCTTCTATAATTTCCTGCTCCGCAGGCAATTCCAGGCCATTGTGTAGAATGACAAACTCGTGCAGTGGCGTATCTCCAGATATGCCGCTAAAGTTTTCTACTGTGCCATTAGGGCGACGTCCTATGCCGGCCAGTGTATCGATAAGGCCGAACATGCGTAGGGTCTCGTGAGCGCTATATGCTTCTCGCCCTATTCCAAATCTGATCAGTCGCTCTCTTTCCTCGACTTTTACCCATGGAGAGCTATCGCTCCTCTGGAGTGCCATAAGCATCAAGAGTAGCAGTATTTCTGAATCTTCGAGTGTGTAGACCCAGCCATTGGTGAAGAAGGCCGTTGGGATTGCTATGTGCGGTTCAGTCTTTCGAGGTACGGTATATTGGACAACTTCGCCACCTGGGCGCACTCCGCCTTCGTCGAGTAGTTGAAACCGCTCATACTTCGAATAACTATTAGCGCTATCCAGCTCTACGAGCCGCTCGGTTTCGCTACCTAGACGTGATAGGGCCGACGTAATCATCCGACGCCTTCTTGCTATATTTCCCTGTGTAGCCCGTCCATTCGGTGTCGTAGGAGGGATGGCTATTAAGTCGGTCCAGCCAGTGTCGGGTCCCCCTGCTACAAGCGGACGACTATTGATGGGTCGCCCACCCCCTCGGCGATGCATCTGAGCCTCGTAGAGGGCGATTAGGTAAAAGCGAAGCGCGATCCCTCGAGGGGACACTATTCTGGCTGCTGGAGGACGCTGCTCTTTTGAGGGCAACCTCCTTGAGGAATAGAGGCCGGTCGGACGCTCGGAGTAGATAAATCTCCGCCGAAGGCGAATTTCGTTTGCTCGCCGATCAGGGTGTCCGAGATTCTTCAGGTGATCAAGGGCGCGATGTATCGTCCCTGCGGCCTGCATCTCCTGTAGACGCCCGAGGCGCTTCCGGATGGCCTGCTGCTGATTTGTCCTCATGTATCACCTCGGAGCCTGGCGGTTCAGACAGCAAGCAACTTCGACGCCTTGACCCGCCCCTCCCCGTTTAGGGTCGGCAGGGTGGATCCTATGATCAACGCCCACTCGTTGGCGGGTCAAGACGTAGATACTCGTCCAGAAATTAGGCGTGAGGGTTGCCCCATGATGCTGGTGACGGCCGATTGCGGGGCTCCGGGTACAGCCGGAGCCCCGCGCGACGACTACTCATGGAAAGCACAGGAGAGTGCCGCATGGCAAAGCGTAAATCTCAGCAATCCCCGCAGGAACCCCCGCCGCTGCCTCTACGTTGGGTGGTCATCCTAGCTCTGACCGGACTGGCAGCCGTTCCGGCTCACACGGCCGGAGGCCCGGCTCTAGCGATCACGGCAGCTGCCGCAGTCCTGGTGGCCCTGCAAGCGGTCGTTAGATAAGCATGGCGCTGATCATGTAGGGACAAGGCCAGATCGTGCATGGCCTTGAGGAGCGGTAGTCAGCCTGCTCGCCACACGCAGCGGGCAGGCTGACTAAGAGGTCGCGCAGATAGGCATGTACTCATGGGCGGCGATGTGGGCGTGCGTCCCAGCGGTGGGTGGTCCAGGCTCGGCGGATCAGGCTACGGACGGTGATGATCGTGTCGGCGAGATCGAAGAAGGCGCTGATGACGGTGGTACGGCGTTCGTAGCAGCGAGCGAGCCGGTAGAAGGCGTTCTGCCAGGCGTGTGTGCGTTCGACGTGCCAGCGCCGGCTGGCTTGGATCGGCGCCTTCTCGCCCTTGTGTGCGATGCGGCCGTGCAGGCCGCGTTCGCTGAGCAGCGCGCGGGTCTTGTCCGAGTCGTAGCCGGCGTCCAGGTGCACGGTGATGTCGTCGGGTGACGGCCCGAGGTCGTCCAAGCGGTCCAAGGTCGGGGCGAGCAATGGGGAGTCGTGGCGGTTGGCTCCGGCCAGGACACGGCCCAGTGGAATGCCGTACCCGTCCGTCATGCCTGAGCGTTTCAGGCCCTGTTTGCCGCGGTCGACCGGTGAGCGACCGGCCACCTCGCCGCCTCCGGGCGCCTTGGTGATGGAGCCGTCGACGGCGATCTGGTCGAGGACGAGGCCGACGATCCGGTCGTAGGACTCCAGCGCGATCTGCTTGAACCTGGCGAAGACGCCGAGACGGATCCACTCGTTGCGGCGGTTGCGGATCGTGGTGGCCGAGCAGGTCGTGTCGGCGATCGCCTGGTAGGAGCAGCCGAAGCGCAGAAGTTGCAGCATTCTGTCGAAGATGATCCGGTCGCTGATGCGCGGGCGGTGGCAGCCCAGCGGATGGTCCGGGTGGTACTGCGGCCGCTCGGGCAGCAGGGACGCGAATTGGTCCCAAAGCGGTTCGGTCAGCCATGATGGCAGCACAGGCACAGGTCTCCCCAATGAGTGGTGTGCATCGTGAAGTTGCTGGTCACGGCTCTGATGTGAGGGCAGGAGAACTACTCGCGCTGGTCGTCGGCTGGTGTTGTCGGCGTACAGGTTGACCTACACATCCGCGTACAGGTAAACGGGCTCTGTCGCTGATCTTGGGACGGGTTGAGGATCATGTTCGGAGCAGGATCCGTTTCCGCAGGAGATCGAAGTTGGCTCTGCCATAGCCCTGCCGCTTGACCAGCTTCACTCGCGTGTTCTGCCCCTCGGCCTGTCCGGAGTTCCAGGGAAGCGACAGGCCTGCGATGATGGCGTCGAAGTCGTAGCGCAGGCCGTGGGCGAAACGGTGCAGATGGGGCAGGTCTTCTTCAGGAACTGCGTCGATCCAGGCGGGGAGACGGTCGCCGCGGAGGTCGCGCATCATGGTGGCGAAGCTGCGGACGTGCCGGAAGGCGGCGGCCAGCTCGGGGCAGGCGGCGCGCACTTGGTTCAGGTCGGGCGCGTCGTCGGGACGCAGGTTGTCGGGGTGGGTCATGATCCATGCTGTGATCTTGCGGGGTTTGGGCGTGGGCTTGGGTGGTGGCGGTGCGATGCTGCCTTTGCGAAGCAGCCGGATGTAGCGGTCGACAGGGCTCGCGCTGCCCTGGTATCCCTGTGCCTGGACCTCACGAAACAGCAGGCTTGCGTTGTGACACCCCTGGCTGAACCGCTCATACAGATACGGTGGCCTTCCCCTCATAGCGTGGAGACCGAACCGGGAGAGGTTTGGTCGTGGCAGGAGTCACGCGGAGGCGCTTTGATCCGGAGTTCCGGGCGGGG
>NZ_JBFANV010000022.1:0-132248 GCF_040674955.1 Nonomuraea sp. NPDC049695
CGGAGCTGGCGGTGGCCGACGTGACGTCCGGGCTTCCGACGGGGTGGCCGGTCCGTGGTCGGAGTGGCAGGAGTCGACGGTCGCGGTGAGCGGCACGGCGGGCAGCGGTCTGGGTGCGGTGCCTGCGACGCGTGGGACGGACTCGTGGACGCTGGCGTCCGTCACGCCGTGGTTGTACGCGAAGGTGACCGATGCCGGTGGTTCGAAGTTGGTGCTGGCTGCGGAGGTCGAGCACGATCCGGCCGTACCGGCGCAGGGCACGGGACTGATCTGGTCCGGCAAGGCCACCACCTCCTATGCCTCGGGCGGCAATGCCTGGCTGCAGGTCCCGGCCGGGCAACTGGCGGACGGGATGAAGGTCCGCTGGAGGGTACGCGGCGTCACCACCGCCGGCGTGGAGGGCACATGGTCATCCTGGCAGAGCGCCACCGTCGACGTGACGAAGCCCGCCGCCTCCGACGCCGGTTTGACCCCGGCGACCAAGGGTGCGACGTCGTGGACGGCGTCGTCGGTGACGCCATGGGTGTACGCCAAGGTCAGCGACCCTGATTCGCGTGCTTCGAAACTGTGGGCGCAGGTCGAGCACGACCCGACCGCGACCGGGCAGGGTACGGGCCTGATCTGGGAGGGAAAGGGCGCCACCTCCTACGCTTCGGGCGGCAACGCCTGGGTGCAACTCCCCGCAGGAAAGCTGACCGACGGGATGAAGGTCCGCTGGCGCGTACGCGGTGAGACCGCCACCGGCGCCCTCGGCCCATGGACCGACTGGACCTCCACCAGCATCGACCTGCGCAAACCGTCGGTGTCGGGCTTGTCGATGACTCCCGCGACCTGGGACGCCGGAAGCTGGACGGCGGCGGCGACCTCGCCATGGCTCTACGCGAAGGTGACCGACCCGGAGACCAGGGATTCCCTGCTCGCCGTGGAGATCGAGCACGACCCGGCCGCGACCGGCCAAGGCAGCGGCCTGATCTGGACGGGGAAGAGCGCTCAGCCGTACCACTCCGGTGACAACGCGCTGGTGCAGGTGCCGGGCGGGAAGCTGACCGATGGGATGAGGATCCGGTGGCGGGCTCGTGCCGAGACCACCACCGGAGCCATCAGCCCGTGGTCGGACTGGACCCAGGCACGCATCGACCTCAACAAGCCGTCGGTCGAGTCGCTGGGCATGGACCCGGCGCTGCCGGGCAGCGCGTCGTGGACGGCGGGGACGCTGACGCCGTGGCTGTTCGCCAAGGTGACCGATCCGGACAACCGGTCCAGCAAGCTCAACGTGGAGGTCGAGCACGACCCGGCTGCCGCCGGGCAGGGGGCCGGGCTTATCTGGTCGGGCTCCTCGGACAAGGATTACGCGACGGGTACGATCGCCTGGGCGGCCGTACCGGCAGGAAAGCTGACCGACGGGTGGCAGATCCGCTGGCGCGCCCGCGCCACCACCACGTCTGGGGCGTCGGGGCCGTGGTCCGCGTGGGTGTCGGCGCGCGTGGACACGACTATCTCCAAGACGATCCCGCCCGGCCCTGCCGTGAGCACGGTGTCCGCGCCTGTCGGCCAGTTGGTGTCCGGCAAGTGGATACTCCCGAGCACCAACCCGTCCTTCACCGCCGCCATCTCCGACGCCGACCGGCGGCCCGGTGTGCTGCAGGCGGAGGTCGAGCACGACCCGGCGGCGACCGGCCAGGGTACGGGTCTGATCTGGACCGGGCAGGGCACGACGTTCGGTGACACCTGTTTCACGAACCAGACGTGCTCGGCCTTGCACGAGTCGCCCGCGGTGACGGGGTTGCAGAACGGCTGGCAGATCCGGTGGAGGGTGCGCGCGGTGGTGCAGTCCACCGCCGCTCCGGGCGCGTTGGTGTCCGGCCCGTGGTCGGAGTGGCAGTTCGCGCGGGTGGACACGTCCAAGCCGGTGGTGTCGGACCTGCTGGCCTCGCCGGGCCAGCAGGTCGCGGGGCTGTGGACGTTGCCGTCCACGCAGCCGACCTTCTACGCCTACGGCGGCGACCCCGACGCCCGGGCGTTGCGCCTGGAGGCCCAGGTCGAGCACGACCCGACGGCCACCACCCAGGGCACAGGGTTGATCTGGTCCGGTACCGGCACGGTGTCGAGCAGTGGTTGTTACACGACCAGCAGATGCTGGTTGCAGACCCCCGTGGTGACGGCGGGCAAGCTGAAGGACGGCTGGTTGATCCGCTGGCGCGTCCGGGTGAGCACGTCCGGCTCGGTGGCCAGTCAGTGGTCGGAGTGGCAGGCCGGGCGGGTGGACACCTCCAAGCCGGTGGTGTCGGACCTGCTGGCCTCGCCGGGACAGGAGGCGGCCGGTTCGTGGACGTTGCCGTCCACGCAACCCACCTTCTACGCGTACGGCGGCGACCCCGATTCACGCGCGCTGCGCCTGGAGGCCCAGATCGAGCACGACCCGTCAGCCGCCGGCCAGGGCACAGGGTTGATCTGGTCCGGCACCGGCACGGTGTCGACCAGTGGTTGTTACACGACCAGCAAGTGCTGGTTGCAGACCCCTGCGGTGACGTCGGGCAAGCTGAAGGACGGCTGGCTGATCCGCTGGCGCGTGCGCGTGTCCACGGCAGCCGCGGTCGCCAGTCAGTGGTCGGAGTGGCAGGCCGCGCGGGTGGACACCTCCAAGCCGGTGGTGTCGGACCTGCTGGCCTCGCCGGGCCAGCAGGTGGCGGGCTTGTGGACGTTGCCATCCACGCAGCCGAGCTTCTACGCGTACGGCGGCGATCCCGACTCCAGGCCGTTGCGCCTGGAGGCCCAGATCGAACACAACCCGTCAGCCACCGGCCAGGGCACAGGGTTGATCTGGTCCGGTACCGGCACGGTGTCGAGCAGTGGTTGTTACACGACCAGCAAGTGCTGGTTGCAGACCCCCGCGGTGACGGCCGGCAAGCTGAAGGACGGCTGGCAGGTCCGCTGGCGCGTACGGGTCTCCACCGCCGACGGAGTGGCCAGTCAGTGGTCGGAGTGGCAGGCCACGCGGGTGGACGCCTCCAAGCCCGTGGTCTCGGAGGCGACGGCCTCCCCAGGACAGCAGACGTCAGGACTGTGGACGCTGACCTCGACGCAGCCCACCTTCTACGCGTACGGCGGCGACCCCGACTCGCGGACCTTGCGCCTGGAGGCGCAGGTCGAGCACGACCCGTCGGTCACCACCCAGGGCACAGGGTTGATCTGGTCCGGTACCGGCACGGTGTCGAGCAGTGGTTGTTACACGACCAGCAAGTGCTGGTTGCAGACCCCCGCGGTAGCGGCGGGCAAGCTGAAGGACGGCTGGCTGGTTCGCTGGCGCGTCCGGGTGTCCACTTCCGATGGGGTCGTGGGCCCATGGACGGAGTGGCAGGCGTCCACCGTCGCGGTGAGCGGAACGGCGGGTAACGGCCTGGGCGCGGTGCCCGCCACTCGTGGCACCGACTCGTGGACGCTGGCGTCCGTCACACCGTGGTTGTACGCGAAGGTGACCGACGCCGGCGATTCCAAGCTGGTGCTGGGGGCCGAGATCGAGAACGACCCGGCCGTCCCGGCGCAGGGCACGGGTCTGATCTGGTCTGGCAAGGGCACCACCTCCTACGCTTCGGGTGGCAACGCCTGGGTGCAGGTCCCGGCAGGGAAACTGTCGGACGGGATGAAGGTCCGCTGGAGGGTACGCGGCATTACCACCGCCGGCGCTGAAGGCGAATGGTCCCCCTGGCAGAACGGCACCGTGGACCTCCGCAAGCCCAGCATCGACGGCCTGGGGATGAACCCGGCGATCCGCGGCACGACCTCGTGGTCCGCCGAGTCGCTGACGCCGTGGATGTACGCCAAGGTGACCGATCCCGAGAACCGGCCCAGCAAGCTCGATGTCGAGATGGAGCACGACCCGGCCACCGGCGACGAGGGCACGGGCCTGATTTGGTCGGGCTCCTCGGACAAGGAGTACGCCTCCGGCACCAACGCTTGGACCGCCGTACCGGCCGACAAGCTGACCGACGGCTGGCACATCCGCTGGCGGGCACGGGCCACGACCACCTCGGGAGTGTCGGGTCCCTGGTCGGACTGGGTGTACGCGACCGTGACGGCGCTGCCGTTCGAGTCGTTCTCCCCGGCGAACAACAGCCAGGTGGGCTCGTTGACGCCGGTGCTGTCGGCGAACGCGCGGCCCTTCAACAAGGGTGAGGTCAAGTACTGGTTCCAGATCTGCGCGGGCAGCGCACCCAACTGGCGCTGGTGCAAGGACTCCGCGGCGGAGACCAAGGATTGGACCACGGCGGGTGCCTGGCAGGTTGTCGACGAGCGGTTGAAGTGGGGCGAGACGTACTCGTGGATGGCGAAGGCCGCCACCACCTACACCACGGTCACCTCCTCCTGGCGGACCTTCACTCTGGTGCCGGAGCAGGCGAACATCAACGGGCTGCTGGCCGCAGGCACGCAGGGCCGCGAGTTCAACCATGTCTCGGGTAACTACGCGTCCACGGCAACGGACGCCTCTGTGGCGGTGGTGGGCCCGCCGCTGTCGGTGAGCCGCACCTACAACAGCCTGGACCCGCGTATCGACGGGATCTTCGGCGCCGGCTGGACGACCCGCTGGGACATGCGGATCGAGCCGGAGCCGACAGGGAGCCTGCTGGTGACGTATCCGGGCGGCGAGCAGTTGCGGTTCGCGCCCACGGGCAACGGCGCGTACGCGCCGCCGTCGGGGACGTTCGCGACGATGGCCGCCGAGCAGACCGGTGGCTGGCGCTTGATGGACAAGTCGGCCACCTCCTACTGGTTCGACGCGTCCGGCCTGCTCACCAAGATCACCGATCATCGGGGGCGGGCCCAGGAGCTGACCCGCGGCACCGACGGCAAGCTGACCAAGGCGACCGCGACGGGCGGCAGGTCGCTGACGTTCACCTGGGCGGGCAACCACGTCGCGAGCGTGTCCACCGACCCGGTGGACGGCAACCCGCTGACCTGGACCTACACCTACGAGGGCGATCTGCTGGTCAAGGTGTGCCCGCCGACCTCGGCGACGGCCTGCACGACCTACGGGTACGGCACGGCCTCGCGATACAAGAGCGTGATCACCGATTCCGGGCCGGAGTACTACTACCGGCTGAACCAGAGCGAGACCCGTACGGGCACCACTGTCGCGAGCGCGGCGGGCTGGAACATCACCGAGGAGCAGGCCAAGCTGAACGGCACCACCCCGGCCGACCTCGGCGCCCAGGTGCCGGGTGCGCTGGCAGGCTCGCCGGACACCGCGATGCGTTTCAAGGGAGCGGCGACTTCGACCTTCGTGCAGCTCCCGCGCAACGCGATCAGCGGTCAGGGCGGCGACCTGGCCGTTGAGGCGTGGTTCAGGACCACCGCGTCCGGCACGGTCATCGGGATGCAGAGCGCGGGTGACAGCGTGCCGTCGGCGTTCACTCCGGCGGTGTATGTCGGCACCGACGGCAAGCTGCGCGGCCAGTTCTTCACCGGCCAGTCCACCGTCGCGCACACCCCGATCACCTCGACCGGCGTCGTGAACGACGGAGCCTGGCACCACGTAGTGCTGTCGTCGGTGGAGAACAAGCCGGCCTCGAGCACGGCCCCCGCCGAGCACACCCAGACGCTGTACCTGGACGGTGCTGCGGTGGGCACGCTGGCAGGGGAGGTCCAGCACGGTGACATGGTGGAGACCCGGATCGGCTCCGGGTACGCCTCCACGGCCTGGCCGTCCACCACGACCAGCACTGCGCTGTTCCCGTTCAACGGCGACATCGACGAGGTCGCGGTCTACGGCAGGCCGCTGGGCGAGGCGGCCGCGCGGCGGCACTTCGCGGCAGGGAAGCCGCAGCCGCAGCTCACCAAGGTGACCCAGCCGTCGGGCCGGGTATGGGCGGTCAACGTCTACAACCCGGACGGCGGCCGGTTGGTGACGCACACCGATCACAACGGCGGTACCTGGAAGTTGTCGGACCCGGTGTACGCCAAGCAGACCACCATCTCGACCTTCGCCACCGTGACGGTGACCGACCCGCACAACGGGGTCGTCACCTACGTCGCCGACGCGCAGCGTGGCTACCGGCAGGTGTCGGTCACCGACCAGGTCGGCGCGACCACCAAGTGGACCTATGACGTGGGCGGATATCCGGCCAAGATGTTCGACCCGAACGGCAATGTGGTGGAGCTGGCCTACAACGCCCGCGGGAACCTGCTGTCGAAGAGGACCTGCCGTACGGCGGGTGCGAACTGCTCGACGGAGTACTACAACTACTTCGTCGACACCGACAAGCGGTTCGACCCGCGCAACGATGTGAAGACCGCCCAGCGGGACGGCCGCTCGGCCTCGGCCTCCGACGAGACGTACATGACCTCGTGGGCGCACAACGCGTTCGGCGAAGAGATCAAGGTCACCACTCCGGCCACGGAGGATTTCCCGGCCGGCCGCAGTACGAGCAGGACCTACACGGACGGTACCGAGCCCGCGGTCGGCGGCGGCACCATGCCCGCGGGCCTGGTGAAGTCGGCCAAGGACGCCAAGGGCAACGAGACCACCTTCGCCTACAACGCCACCGGTGATCTCGCGACGGAGACGTTGCCGTCCGGGCTGGTGAAGAAGCACACCTATGACGCGCTCGGCCGAGAGATTGCGATCACCGAGATCTCCCAGGCGTACCCCGAGGGCGTGACCACCACGATCAGCTACGACGGCATGGGCAAGGTGCTGTCCAAGGTGGGGCCAGGGGATAAGAACGAGGTCACCGGCAAGACCCATACGCTGAAATGGTCGGCCACCTACGATGCCGACGAGCTGCTGCTGACCGAGACCAATGCGGATCTGACGGGTGGGGACGCATCGCGGACGACGACCTACACCTACGACACCAACGGGCGGCAGGAGACGATCACCGACGCCGAAGGCGGGGTCACGAGGTTCGGCTACGACGCCGAGGGCCTGAAGGTCACGTCCACCGACGCGCGCGGTGCCACGCTGGCCTATACCTACACGCCGCGCGGCGAGCTCGCCACCACGGTGTTGAAGGGATGGACGGGCAGTCCGCTCGACCCCCAGCCGGCCACTGATGTGGTGATGGAGTCCATCGCCTACGACTCGGCGGGCCGGGTGGCGTCCAAGACCGACGTGATGGGCCGCACCACCGCCTACACCTACTACGCTGACGACCTACCGTTCGAGCAGGTCGCCAAGAGCGCCAAGCTGAACGACTCCGCCACCGGCCGCGACGTCGTGCTGGACTCGCGAGTGTACGACCCGGCAGGGCAGCTGATTCGACAGACCACGGACGGCGGCACGCTGCGCATCGATGCCGCCTATGACGCCGCCGGGCGGATCATCTCGCAGGTGGTGGACCCGGACAAGCTGGCGCGCAAGATCAGCTTGGCCTACGACGCGAACGACAACGTGACCAGGGCGACGCTCACCGGCGCGGGCACCAGCCGGAGCGAGGTCTCCGAATATGACTATGACGTGCTCAACCATCCGATCCGGCAGACCGTCCGCAACGACGGCGCCGATCTGGTCACCACTCTCACCGTGGACGATCGTGGTCTGGTGACCGCGCTGACCGACCCGCGCGGCAACGCCTCGGGCGCCAACGCGGCCGACTTCACCACCAGCGTGTCCTACAACGCGGCCGGGCTGCCGGTGTTGCTGCAGCTACCCGCCGTCCAGGCGGAACGCAACGGCGGCGCCGCCGTCACCGAGCGGCCTGCCTCCAAGCTGGGCTACAACACCTTCGGCCAGCGCACCCATCAGGTCGACGCCGAAGGCCGTACCACCACGACGACCTACGACCGGGCCGGGCGTGTCACCGCGCAGACCTTGCCGGCCTACACGCCGCCCGGCGGGCAGCCGATCACCCCGGCCACGACTGCGGAGTACGACGCCGCCGGCCAGGTGATCAAGGCCACCAACCAGCGGGGCCAGATCACCACCACCCTCTATGACCTGCTGGGGCGCAAGGTGAAGGTCACCGACCCGCCCGCCAACGGCGCCGCCGCCGGGACCTGGACCTTCGGTTACGACCTACTCGGTGAATCGCTGTGGACCGTGGAGCCGAACGGAGCCCGCTCCGAGTCCACTTACGACGACCTCGGGCGGCAGATCACGCTCTCCACGATCGAGCGCAAGCCGACCCCCGGCATCTACGTCACGAAGGTGGAGTACGACGACGCGGGCAGACCGACCAAGACCACCCGCCCCACCGGTGATTTCTCCACCCGCGCCTACGACGCGGTCGGTTCGATGGTCAAGCACACCGACGCGCTTGGGAACGCGACCACCTTCGGTTACGACCTGGCCGGACGCGCCACCACGACCACGAACGAACTCGGGCTCACCTCCCAGGCCGTCTACGACCTGGCCGGCCGCATGACCGAGAGCCGCGAGCTGGATGCGAACGGAAAGGTGCTGCGTACCCGGAAGGCCGGCTATGACCTGGCCGGCAACCCGATCAGCAGCACATCAGGTGAGGGACACACCGTCACCCGCTCCTTCGACGCGGCTAACCGACTGACCCAGCTGGTCGAGCCGGTCTCCGCGTCCGAGCAGATCACCAGCACCTTCGGGTACGACGCCACCGGCGCGCAGACCCGCGCCACCGACGGGCGCGGTCACTCCACCTACACCACCTACAACAGCCTCGGCCTGGTGGAGACGGTGATCGAACCCCCCACTGCGCAGCACCCGGACCTGAAGGACCGCACTTGGACCGCCACGTACGACGCGGGCGGCAATCCGACCGTCACCGTGGCCCCCGGCGGGGTACGGGTCGAGCGCACCTTCGACGAGCTCAACCGGCTGATCAAGCAGACCGGCACCGGCGCCGAGGCCGAGACCGAGGCCAAGACGTTCGGCTATGACCAGGCCGGACGAATGATCACTGCCAACGATCTGACCTTCACCCTCAACGACCGCGGCCAGTTGCTGAAGTCCAGCAGCGCCACGGCCGGCGACCTGAACGTCTACGCCTACGACGCCAACAAGCGGCTCGTCCAGCGCACCGACGGGACCGGAACCTCCACCTTCTCGTGGGATGACGGTGACCGGCTCACCCAGGCGGTGGATCCCGTCTCGGCCACCACCATCGGCTACAGCTACGACAAGGCCAACCGCCTGACCGGCATGGCTTACGGCACGAACGGCGTCCGTCGCACCTACGCCTACGACGACCTGAACCGTCTCACCACGGACAGCCTCGCCACATCTTCGGCCGCGCCGATCGCGTCCATCGAGTACGGCTACGACCTGGACGACAACATGACGTCCAAGACCACTGCCGGTACGGCAGGCGCCGGGAAGAACACCTACACCTACGACTGGGCCAACCGGCTCACCTCCTGGACCGACCCTGGCGGGGTCAAGACCGACTACGGCTGGGACGCGGCCGGCAACCGAGTCAAGGCCGGGGACAAGACCTACACCTACGACGAACGCAACCGCCTCACCTCCGGCGATGGCCGGACCTACACCTACACCGCCCGCGGCACCCTCGCCGAAGAGGGCGGCGGCATGGTCCGCATCGCCAAGTTCGACGCCTTCGACCGCATGGTCAGCGACGACGGCGTGGCTTACGATTACGACGCCCTCGACCGGGTCGAAACCCGCACCTACAGTGGGAAGACCACGCGGATGACGTACGACGGCCAGACCAACAACCTGATCGCCGCCACCGACACCTCCAGCGGCGCCCAGGCAACGTTCGGCCGGGATCCGTCCGGTCATACGCTCAGCCTGTCTGACGGTGCCGGCGCACAGTTCGCCTTCTGCGATCTTCGGGGGGACCTGATCGGTACGTTCACCAACACAGGGACCGCGCTGGTGGACTCCATCGCTTACAACCCCTTCGGTGAGGTGACCGCTCGTAGCGGTGCCGCGCACACGCTCGGCTATCAGGGCGGCTACACCGATCCCGACACCGGCAAGGTCAACATGGCGTCGCGCTGGTATCAGCCGGCCACCGGCAGCTTCATCAGCCGCGACACTCTCCTCCAGAACCCGGATCCCAGCGTCCAGCTCAACCGCTACACCTACGCCAACGACAATCCTCTTACCAATACCGACCCCACCGGCCACGCCTCCTGCGCGAAGAAGCCCAGCCAGAAGAAGTGCAAGGCGGCCCTGCAGACAATTAAGGACGCGAAGACCGGCTCGAAGAAATGGAAGGAGGCATGCAATACGCTGAAGGTCACCACAAAGGAATGCCAGGACCTGGACAAGCGGTATACGCACTGCGTCTATCCCAAGAAATCGACGTCTGCCTGTGTCGATATGGCGGGCGACTACATCACGTGCAGGAACGAGAACGGCTCCACGCAGAAGCAGTGTGACCAGTCGGCGAGCTACTATATGGCATGCCGGAACCAGAACATCGACAAGAAGACATGCGCTGGCGCCGAACGGTCCTGGCGCGACTGCCTAAACGACTACGGGGCGAACGACACTCGAAAATGCGGTGGTACCCGGGAACACTTCTATGGATGTATGAAGAAGCTCGGAAACGCCGGGGACAACTGGGACGGCCACGACTCGAAGTGTGCGAATTACGCGGAACTCGGGTATCGATGTGATGCATCCAACTTGCTGCAGCCGGATGACTGCAGGACGACTCTGAAGGGATACATGTCGTGCCTGAATAATTCAAATGCATCGATTTACAGCTGCTCGTTCGGAAGCCTGCAGAGGATGTATTGTCTCAGGGATGTAAGGACTGGCTGGTTCGAAGACGCAGACGTATGCACGGCAGCCTGGGAGGGGTCCAAGAAGTGTGCTAAACCGTGCTCTGGAGGGGTGGATTGGAGGAATCAAAGTTCGGCCATATGTGAAATAAAGAAGGACGGCAAAGACATTTTCGCGAGCACGCATACCAAGTGCAGTTACTATGTCAGCACAAAAGACCTGGAGAACTATAAGAACGAGGGTTATAAGATGCCGAACCTGGTCGATGCCGGCTTCACTATGTGTACAGCAGTATGGGGCATTCCGGAATTGGCTGGGAGTTGCGCTGCGATTCAAGGGTTGTCAAAGATATTTGAAGGTGCCGGCGCGGACAAGATCAAGGAAAATGTGAGCGCGTTCGGAATTCTTATACATAGGAAGGGATACCAAAGCCCCCTTACGCAGCCGCCGTACGAAACTCCGGATTTGTTCTGGTATCTGCCGCTCTAGTTTTCGCTGCGAGCGCTGATCGAGGCTATTGCCACGGACGGGAGGCATGGAGATGGCACTCTCTGAAGGCCTGCGAGCGAACTCAAAGTCGGGCCGGCGGGAGAGGATCGCTTCGATCCTTGTGGTTGCTTTGCCAATGGCTGTATTCAGCGCCATACTCACCGGGCAGGCAACCACACATGTCTCTCCACGCGAAGGTATTGCTTGGGACATGGGCGCAGCGGACGCGCGGATATATGACTCTGAGTCGACAGTGCCGGCCGAGCAAGACGGCAATGGTTATGAGCTGTACCCGCTGAGAGACCGCTCCGAGACGCGAAAGCCCTACACTCGTGACGAGATCGAGGCCATGTTGCCTGAAGGTGGCAGGGCAATACCCTTCAGCGTCGATAATGGACCCTGGCCGGGTTGGCCCGGCGCGGTCGCGGAACTGGATCTGAGAGATCCAATAACGCGCGGAATGTATCCGCTGGTACGCGGCAGGTATCCGACAGCCAAAGGCGAACTCCTCGTCGTGGCAGGTAAATATGACGCCATTCGAGCAGCTCTGGGCAAATTTAAAGCCGGGAGTAGATTCGCTGATACGGTGAAGATAGTTGGTGTGTCCATTGATATCCGGCGCGATCGGATCCCTCCCACCGTCTCCTTTCCAGGGTCTGGATTAGTCGAAAATGGAGGACAGTGGAGAGAATGGTTGGTGGACACGCCCGGACCAATTGGCTGGGAGCAAGTCAAGAGGCTCAACGAAAAAGGGCTCTATGTCAGATCGCGAGCGATCATTGATGGCCCTCCATCGTCGGATCCGCGATTTGACATCTTGGACAGGGAGCACCATCTGACGTCGCCGGATTACTCGAAGACTCTCATTTGGTTGCCGGTGGTCTGTCTAACGCTGGTGTACCCATGTCTGGTTTTTCTCTTGCATCGTCGAATGCGGGGCCGGCGGAGACTCGTAGCATTCAGGCTGATATTGGCAATCCCCATAAGTATCGGACTCGGGCTCATGTGCTCAGCGTGGCTGACGCCACACATTGCGGAATCGGCCACAGGTCCGTACGAAGTTCCCGTGGAGCCGATTCTGGCCGTAGCCGCTATGGGCGAAGGCGTCATCGTGTTCGCCCTCCCCAGGGCGCTCTCCTTCCACGCGACAACGCGCAGTACCAGGGCTGGCTCGTCACCAGTCGGCATCGATGACCCCGATGATGCAAATGATGGTCGTCCCTCCTGATCGGCTTCGGCTGATGAAGGTTTGCCTGAGGTCATCCCGTTCGCTGTCGGCCGTCGGCGTGCACCCGCTGCTGCGCCACTGTCAGCTCCGTGGCGTGCAGGTCGACATCCGTCCAGTGCAGCCTGGCCAGCTCACCCCGGGGCAGGCCCCGCAGCGCGGCCAGCCACCAGGCGGCATACAGGCGGTCCTGCGCCACGCCGGCCAGGAACGCCGCGAGCTGCCGTTCGGTCCAGACCGCTATCGCTGGACGCTCTCCCGCCTGCCTGCCAGCGGGCCGTCCGCCCTGCGGTCCAGATCACGGTATGCGGTCGCCGTGGCTGGGGCAGCTCGGCTCTGTTGGCCGGATTGATCGGGATCAGCGGGCGCGCACCGCCGCGCTGCTCTCTGGAGACCTCCGACAGCAGGCTGAGGACGGCCGTCCCGACCATGAATCGCGCCGGTGGCGGACCCTCCGCCAGCCCGAACGCGGTCCGCAAGGCCAGCTGCTGTGGTTTGGGCAGCGCCTCCACTCGCTCCAGAAACGGCTGCACAGCTGGTGCAATCCGGCGAAGGCCAACTCCATCTCTGACTGCACGCCCGACACCCGCAGCACTCTGAATCCGCGCGCATTGGCGGCCATATCGTCGAGCAGTGCCGTTTTGCCGAGCCCCGCGTCCCCGCTCAGGACGAGGGCCCGTCCCTCACCTGCGCGAACGGCATCGAGAAACCCGGTGAGCGTCTGCCGTTCGATGACTCGGTTGACCAACTCGACGGGTGCGTCTTCCAGGCTCGGCACTACCACCACATCCTTTCACCAGCGCGGTTAATGCCACTGAGGTGAGGGACCTCGGTGATTCCGGACAGCCGTATTTTGGCACGTAGCATATGCGGCCGTTTGGGCTGAGAGGGACCCTGGAGTGAGGCCTTTCCGTGCGCCCAGCGGGCGTGGTGCATAGGTTGGAGCACGTGCCGAGCACAGCGATCGTCACCTGTAAGTAGTGTCGGCGTGCTCTGCGGTGGGGCGTTTATCGTGTGGCGCACTGCATGATCAAATCAGGGTGTTCGCCGTGCTCGATGCGTGCTCGTACGCCCCGTCACGGGTCGTCAGGGCCCGGCACCGCTTGACACGCAATGTGCGCGGAGGCGGTACGAACTACCGTCAAATGACACTGCGCGACACTTAAGGATCTTGCTTCTAATCCGACGGTCGCAGGTTCGAATCCTGCAGGGCGCGCTTTGATCATGTCCTGACCTGCGGTTTTGTGGGATCGGATGCGTTCTAGAATTTTCGTCTAGCGCTTGAGTGCTCCGTACGTGCTCGGTTGCACCAACCCTGCACACGCCATGATCCATTTGTCATCCTCCGACTTGGTACAACAGCAGTGGCCCCCGCCTCGCCGCGAGCAGACGGCGAACGCGGGGCCGGATGCTTAATCCGACTGTCAGCTCCTCAAGTGAGATGAGTTTCCCGGGTTCGGCCTGGTCTTCCTTGCCGAACAGCAGGGCCGCGGTTTTCTCGGCCGCGGCCGTGGCGACCTGCGGGTAGACGGAGTGTAGGTGCCGGCGGTGAAGGCGCTGGAGGTGTGTCCCAGGGTTTCCTGGACCACATTCATCTCCGCCCCGGCCGCCAGCATCAGCGAGGCCGCGCCATGGCGGAGGTCATGCAGTCGGACGGGCGGTAGCCCGGCCAGGTAGGCCAGCCAGAGGAATTGGTCGGAGACGTGCTGGGGATGCAGGCGGCTGCCGTCGGGCTGGGTGAAGACGAACTCGGTGTCGGTCCATGCCTCGCCCATGTCGAGCCGTTCCTGGAGTTGCTGCTGTCGGTGGGTGCGCAGCGCCTGGGCGGTGTCGGTGGCCAGGGCGATGGTGCGCACGGAGGCGTCGGTCTTCGGCGTGCCTTCGTGGACCTCCCAGGCCAGCTGGACGAGTTGCCAGTTCACGGTCAAGGTCTGGCCGTCGAGGTCGACCTCCTTTCAGCGCTGCCCGCACGCCTCGCCCCGGCGCAGGCCGCGGAGTGCGATGAGCTGGTAGAGGGCGAACAGGCGGTGAGCTTTGGCTTCTTTGAGGAACCGGCGGGTATGTGCTGGTGTCCACACCATGACTGAGGAGGGGCGGGGCACGCTGGTGTAGGCGTCGATCGGATCGACCCGCCGTCCACCCCGGAGCTACTTCTCGAGCAGCGCATCGGGCTGCGTCCCACCCGCGACCAGGTGCGGGTAGAGGCTGACCGTCTCGAAGACGATGTTCCGCTCCTCCACAACTACGGACACGGTGGAGCAGGAGTAACTCTCTCATGGGGATGTGCGAAGAAAATCCGAAAACTGCTCTGTGCTATGTAAATCCATTCACATATCGCCTACATCCCCGAATTTCCTGGTCAAGCCACGACTGCTACGTGCCCGCAAGTGCAGTCACGGCTGACCCGGCCGACGTGTTGCCCCTTTCCAGCCAGGGAATGAATGCAAGACCCCAGGTGACGGCGGAGCTACGTAGTGCTTTCGGCGCTCTTCCTGGGACGCTGTGACCGGGTCAGTCCCATAGGGGGAGCGGGCGGCCGGCGCTGTACTTCCGCGCGGCGGTGTAGAGGGCCTGCGCGGCGGCCACGTCCTGGACGGCGGTGCCGGTGGAGTCGAAGACCACGATGTCGTCGGCGTGTTGGCGGCCCGTCTTCGTGCCCAGCACGATCTCGCCCAGTTCGGCCTTGACCGGCGTCTGCGGGCGGTGGTGCAGTTCGCCGACGGCGGCGCACTGGTGGGCGACGTCGGTGATCAGGGTGGCGGCGGCGAGCAGGTCGTCGTGGAGCTCGCGCTTGGAGGGCGCGTCGGAGCCCACGGCCGCCACCAGTGCGCCCGGCCGCACATCGGTAAGGCCCAGGTAGGGGCGGGTGGACGGGGTGAGGGTGACGACGACGGAGGCTTCCATCGCGGCTTCGCCCGGAGTGCGGGCGACCTCGGCGGCGTGCTCATGGGCGAAGCGCGCGGTCTTGGCGGGGTCGCGGCCCCAGACGATGACCCGGTCGATGGGGCGGACGGCTCGGATGGCCGTGATGTGGGTGGCGGCCTGGGCGCCGGTGCCGAGGACAGCCAGAGTGGCGGCGTCGGGCGATGCGAGATGGCGCGCCGCTACCGCGGTGGCGGCGGCGGTGCGTAGCCGGGTGACCGTGGCCGATTCCAGGAAGAGCAGGGGCTGGCCGTTGGTGGCGTCGAACAGGGCGATGACGCCGACGATGCTGGGCAGGCCGAGCGTTGCGGGCCGGTCGTAGAAGCAGGCGCCGATCTTGACGGCGACCACGCCGCCAATCCCTGAGGCCTTGATGTGGAACTCGCCGGGTGGGCTGTCGAGGTGGGACAGGCGGCTGGGGGTGGTCTCGCCGCGGGCGTAGGCGGCGAAGGCGTCTTCGATGAGGTCGATGTAGTCGGAAGGGGTGAGCAGGCGCTCGATCTCCGACTGCGTGATCATGAGCATGCCGCGAAGCCCTTCTGGGTGCCGGTGCGTCTCGGATGGTACTGCGATCGAAAATACATGTATACCCAGTAGGAAATATTGACTTTGCCCATATGTGCCCGTAGCTTCGTGGTCATGAGCCAGGCCGCGAACCTGACCCGGCGCCCGCACGTGGACCACGGCCACGTCGCCAGCGCGCAATGTCACTGATCACGAAATCTCGTTCCTCAACCTCCTTCCTCCCGTCGAGGAGTGATTCCGTGATCAAAATTGGAGGCGGCTCATGACGCTGCCCGAAGTGCAGGTGCCGCCCCGCCAGGATGCGGGGTGGCTGCCGGAGGTGGTGACGGCCCGTCGTCCGCTGCGGTGGCTGGCCGCGGCCGGTGTGCTGGTGGTGCTGGCGATGGTCGCCAGTGCCTTGGTGACGAACCCGGCCTGGGAGTGGGAGATCGTCGGGCAGTACCTGTTCGCGCCGTCGGTGGTGCGTTCGGTGCTGCTCACGCTGGAGCTGACCGCGCTGGGCATCGGGCTCGGGTTCGCGCTGGGCACGGTGCTGGCGCTGATGCGGCTCTCGCCCAACCGGCTGCTGTCGTCGGTGGCCTGGGGATATGTGTGGTTGTTCCGGTCGGTGCCGCTCATCCTGCAGCTGCTGTTCTGGTACAACCTGGCGCTGCTCTACCCGCGGTTGTCGGTAGGCGTGCCGTTCGGTCCTGAGTTTTTCGACGTCGGCACCATGGACTTGATCGGGCCGCTCACCGCGGCGGTGCTCGGGCTGGCGCTGCATCAAGCCGCGTACGCGGCTGAGATCGTGCGCAGCGGTCTGCTGTCGGTGGATCACGGGCAGCGGGAGGCGGCGGCCGCTCTGGGAGTGCCGCCAGGACGGCGGTTGTTCCGGATCATCTTGCCGCAGGCCATGCGGACCATCGTGCCCAACGCCGGCAACGAGATCATCGGCCTGGTCAAGGGCACCTCGGTGGTGTACATCATGGCGCTGCCCGAGCTGTTCTACCAGGTGCAGGTGATCTACAACCGCAACGGCAGGGTCATGGCGCTGCTGCTTGTCGCGGCCATCTGGTACCTCATCCTGACCACCGCCCTGTCGATCGTCCAGCACTACGTGGAACGCCGCTACGGCAGGGGGCGCGCATGACCGCCATGGTCGAGCTGCGCGGCGTGCACAAGAGCTTCGGGGCGCTGCACGTGCTGCGCGGCGTGGATCTGGAGGTGCGCAAGGGACAGGTGCTGGTGATCCTTGGCCCGTCGGGGTCGGGGAAGTCGACGTTGCTGCGCACGATCAACCACCTGGAGAAGGCGGATCGCGGCTCGGTCCGGGTGGACGGGCACTTGCTCGGCTACCGTCAGGTCGGCGACCGCCTGTACGAACTGCCCGAGCGCGAGGTGCTGCGGCAGCGCACCCAGATCGGATTCGTCTTCCAAGTGTTCAACCTGTTCCCGCACCTCACGGTCCGGCAGAACATCACGGAGGCGCCGCGCTGGGCCCAGCGCCGGCCCCGCGCCGAGATCGAGCCGCTGGCCGAGCGGCTGCTGGCCCGGGTGGGCCTGGCGGACAAGGCCGACGTCTACCCACGCACGCTCTCGGGCGGCCAGCAGCAGCGCGTCGCCATCGCCAGGGCGCTGGCGCTGGAGCCCAAACTGCTGCTGTTCGACGAGCCGACCTCCGCCCTCGACTCCGAGCTGGTGGGCGAGGTGCTTGACGTGATCAAGGATCTGGCCCGCGGCGGCACCACGATGATCGTGGTCACGCACGAGATCGGCTTCGCCCGCGAGGTGGCCGACATCGTGGCCTTCATGGACGCCGGCCGCATCGTCGAGCTCGGACCGCCCGCCCAGCTCCTGGACGCCCCAGCCCACGAACGCACCCGCGCCTTCCTCAGCAAGGTTCTCTGACTCCCAAGGACACAACGACATGCGCGCTTCGCTCGCGCGGGCCTTCGCCGTGCCCGCGTTCCTCCTGCTGACCGCCGCCTGCGGTGCCGAGCCCGCCCTCGAAACCCCCGCCGCTCAGGCCACCGCGGCTCCCGTGGTGGCGGGTAAGAAGATCAATACCGGCCCCGACCAGAACCGGGTGCGGGCTGAGAGGGTGGACGCCATCGCGGCCCAGGTGCCGAAGGACATCGCGGCCGACGGCAAGCTCACCGTCGGCTTCAGTGGCCAGGGCGCGGCGCCGCTGGTGTTCCGCGCCGACGACGACACCACCCTGATCGGCGTGGAGACCGACATCGCCCAGCTCGTGGCCGACGTGCTGGGCTTGGAGATCTCCCCGGAGATCAGTTCGTGGGAGAACCTCTTCCTGGCCGCCAAGTCCGGCAAGGACGAGGTGGTCTTCAACAACGTCACCGTCACCGAGGAGCGCAAGGACACCTACGACTTCGCCACCTACCGGGTCGACCAGCTCGGCTGGCAGGTCCCCGACAACAGCCCCGTCAAGGCGATCGCCAAGGCCGCCGACATCGCCGGGCTGCGCGTCTCGGTCGGCTCGGGCACGAACCAGGAGAAGATCCTGCTCGACTGGGACAAGCAGAACAAGGCCGCCGGACTGAAACCGGTCGAGATCCTCTATTACGAGAAGTACAGCGACGTGCTGCTGGGGCTCAAGTCCGGCCGCGTCCAGGCGTACTTCGGCCCGAACCCGAGCATCGCCTACAACATCGCCGTCAGCGGCGGGTCCAGCATCGTCGGCACGTTCTCCGGCGCCGGCCCGGACCTGCAGGGCCTCATCGCCGCCATGACCAAGAAGGACAACGGCCTGGTCAAGCCGCTCAGCGAGGCGCTCAACACGGTGATCAAGAACGGGAAGTACAAGGAGGTCCTCGACCGCTGGGGCCTGGCCAACGAGGCGATCCCCGAGTCACAGATCAACCCGCCCGGCCTGCCCCGGCAGGAGTCGTGAGCGAACTCACCGCGCAGGTGCGGCTCGTCCTCATGTCGGACCCGGCCGCCGCGCCGCTGCTGGCCGGACTGCACTTGGAGTACACCTCGCGCTACGGCCGCAACGACGAACTGGCGAGGTATCCGGAGGACGAGTTCACACCGCCGCACGGGGCGTTCCTGATCGTGGTGTCCGGTGGCGAGACCGTGGCCGGTGGCGCGTTCCGACGCTACGACGCGGCGACCGCCGAGCTCAAGCGCGTCTGGACGCACCCGCACCACCGCCGCGAAGGGCTCGGCCGCCTCGTCGTACGCGAGCTGGAGCGGGAGGCGCTGCGCCGCGGGTACCGCCGGATCTACCTGACCACCGGGCCGCGCCAGCTCGAGGCCGTGCGCCTCTACCTGGCCAGCGGCTACGACCCGCAGTTCGACGTCGCCGACCGCCCTGCGCAGGGCCCGCTCGCCTTCGTCAAGGATCTGCAACTTCGCACGTGAAAGGCCATGCCATATGCCTGTCTCCTCCCTCCTGAGACCCACGCTTGCCGTGCTTCTGCTGGCGGCTCTGACCGGATGCGCCGGAGGCGGCGAGCAGCAGAATTCCGCGGCGGCGCTCGCGGCCGACGCGCCGCTGCCGACCTCCGTCCCCAAGGGCACCGAGCTGATCATCGGAGACCCGCCCACCAAGGTGGCGCTGCAGCTGTCCGGCGAGATCGACAAGTTCTCGTTCGACATCGAGTGGGCCAACATCAGCGGCGGACCGCAGACCAGCGAGGCGTTCCGGGCCGACGCACTGGACGTGGGCGCGGTCGCGGAGATCCCGGCCATCCAGGCCACCTGGACCGGCCTGCCCGTGAAGATCGTCGCCTCCAAATTCCGCAAGGACCCGCTCCAGCACCCGACCTACGAGCTCGGCATCGCCCCGGGCGTGAACGTGAAGACCCTGGCCGACCTGCGCGGCAAGAAGATCGCATACAGTCCGGGACAGGCGCAGGGCGCACTCGTGCTCAAGATCCTCAAGCAGTCCGGGCTGACGAAGAACGACGTCACCCTGGTCGAGCTGCCGAGCACCGGCGACGTCTATCCCAACGCGCTGGCCTCCCGGCAGGTGGACGTGGCCCCCATCGGCGGCGTCAACATCCGGCGGTACACCGCCAAGTTCGGCAAGGACGGCGCCACGACCATCCGCCACGGGCTGCGCGACGACCCGAGCCACCTGTACGTGCGGACGAAGACGCTCCAGGACCCCGCCAAAGCCGCCGCGATCCGCGAGTACGTCGCCGCTTGGGCCCGCGCCGCCCGCTGGGTCTACGAGCATCCCGAGGAGTGGATCGCCGGCTACTACGTCAAGGACCAGGGGCTCAGCGCGGCCGACGGCCGGTACCTGGCCGAGCTGGCGGGCGAGCCGGACATCCCCGCCGACTGGTCCGACGCCATCGCCCGGCACCAGGAGACCATCGACATCTTGGCCAAGGAGACCGGCAACCCGGTGCTGAAGGCCCAGGAGCTGTACGACCTGCGCTACCAGACGGTCGGCGCGGACGCGGTCAAGGGAGGGGCGTGATGACGCTCGTCGCCTCCCGCTCGGCTGTGGCCGTCCGCACGCGCGAGCGCCGCCGTCTGCGTCCCGGCCCGCCGATCAGGTTCGGCTTCCTGGCGGGCCCGCTCCTGCTGCTCGCGCTCTGGGCCGCCGCCTCGGCGACCGGCCTGCTGGACCCCCGGTTCCTGTCCGCGCCGTGGACCGTGGTCACCACCGCGGCCGACCTGATCGAGTCCGGCCGCCTGCAGACCAATCTGCTCGCCTCCGTTCAGCGCGTCCTGCTGGGGCTGGCCTTCGGCGTGCCGCTCGGCACCCTGCTGGCGCTGGTCTCCGGGCTGAGCCGGTGGGGCGAGGCCGTGATCGACGGGCCCATCCAGATCAAGCGGGCCATCCCGGCGCTCGCGCTCATGCCGCTGCTCATCCTGTGGCTGGGCATCGGCGAGGGCATGAAGATCACGATGATCGCCCTCGGCGTGCTCGTACCGATCTACATCCACACCCACAACGGGCTGCGCAGCATCGACAGCCGCTACGTCGAACTGGCCGAGACCGTCGACCTCGGGCGCGCCGCGTTCATCAGGAAGGTGGTCCTCCCGGGCGCGCTGCCGGGGTTCCTGCTCGGCATGCGCTTCGCCGTCACCGCGGCCTGGCTGTTCCTGGTCGTGGCCGAGCTCATCAACTCCACCACCGGCATCGGCTACATGATGGATCTGGCGCGCACGTACGGGCAGACCGACGTGATCCTCGTTGGCATCGTCCTGTACGGCCTGCTCGGCCTCTTCTCCGATGCCGGGGTGCGGCTCGTGGAGAGGAGGGCGCTGTCGTGGCGACGGACGTTGGCGAGCTGATCCGGGTCAAGGGCCTGACCCGCGTGTACGGCGATCGGGCGGTCCTGGACGGCCTGGACCTGGAGATCGCGCCGGGCGAATTCGTGGCCCTGCTCGGGCAGAGCGGGTCGGGCAAGAGCACCTTGCTGCGGGCCCTGGCGGGGTTGGACGGAGACGTCGCCGGGGACGGTCACGCCGAGGTGCCCGCGCAGGTGTCGGTGGTGTTCCAGGACGCCAGGCTGCTGCCCTGGCAGCGGGTGCTCGCCAATGTGATCCTCGGTCTCGACGGCGCCGTGGAGCGAGGCCGGGAGAGCCTGGCGGAGGTGGGCCTGGCCGGGCGGGAGCGTGCCTGGCCCCATGAGCTGTCCGGAGGCGAGCAGCAGCGCGTGGCGCTGGCGCGCTCCCTTGTCCGGGAGCCCCGGCTGCTGCTCGCCGACGAGCCGTTCGGCGCCCTCGACGCGCTGACCAGGCTCAAGATGCACGGCCTGCTGCGCCGCCTGTACGAGGAACATCGGCCCGCCGTGCTGCTGGTCACCCATGATGTGGACGAGGCCATCGCCCTGGCCGACCGCGTTCTCGTGCTCGACCACGGCAGGATCGCCGCCGAGCAGCGGCTGGATGCCGGCCGGAGCGCCACCGAGATCCGATCCGAGCTGCTGCGGGCGCTCGGCGTCGGGGGAATTCCTTTAAAGCGAGTAGGAAAAGTTGACTAGCTCTAATGTGAGATCGTATATTACCGGGATGAATGAGGACCGGGACGTGGCCGTCCGCACGGACCTCCCGGGGGATACGCGCTGGTACGACCTCCCGGACGACGAGGCCGAGCCCGAGCAAGAGAGGTAGCCGTCCACACCGCGACGGTGACCCTCGCAGCGGGTCCAGGACTCTGGCGGTGGCCGTCGAGGTCGCCGACACGCTGGCCAAGCACATCGGGCACGACGCTGCGGTCGAGCTTGTGGACCTGTCGGCCCTCGGATCGCACCTGCTGTCACCCTCGCCGTCGAGGTGCACCTGCGCCCGCTGCTGGTGGAGCTGGGCGCCGTCGTCCCCACACCCGGTCTCGCGCTGGTCGAGGCCGATCTCCCGCGTTTGCCGGAGGTGCTGGAGCGGCGGCGGACCGCGGTGACGCCGCAGGTGAGGGTGGCGCTCAGCGATGCCGCAAAGGCGTGACGGCGGCCTCGCAGCAAACGTTCAAAGGAAGGTCATCATCCGTGCCCAGCTCCGTGCCGTCGCCTAGTCTCACGACCATGTCGATCAACGAGAACCCCGCCCTGCTGCCCGACCCCGATCGCGCCGTGGTCGCGGTCGAGCCGCCGGCCGCGGGGGAGGGGCACTGGGCGGGCGCACCCAGCGCGGTGGCCGCGGACGGGCTGATCTATCTCGCCTACCGGCTGCGCCGCCCGGTTGGGCAGGGCCGCGGGTACGCCGTCGTGGTCGCCCGCTCGGCGGACGGTGAGCGCTTCGAGACGCTGACCACCGTGACGCGTGACCAGATGGACGCCGAGTCGCTGGAGCGGCCGTCGCTGGTACGCCTGCCCGACGGGCGTTGGCGGCTGTACCTGAGCTGCGCCACCGCCGGGACCAAGCATTGGCGGGTGGAGGTGCTCGAGGCGGCCGATCCGGCGTCGTTCGATGCGCGCTCGCGCGTCACCGTCCTGCCGGGTGATCCGAAGACCGGGGTGAAGGATACGGTGATCGTGCGGCGGGACGGCGTGTGGCACCTGTGGGCCTCGTGCCACCCGCTCGCCGACCCGGACGAGGCCGACCAGATGGTCACCGACTACGCCACCAGCCTCGACGGCCTGGAGTGGACCTGGCACGGCACCGCGCTGAGCGGTCGGCCCGGGCTGTGGGACGCTCGCGGCGTCCGGGTCAGCGCGGTGCGTTTCGATGACGACCGAGTGGTGGCGTTCTACGACGGGCGGGCGAGTGCAGCGGAGAACTACGAGGAGCGCACCGGCATCGCCGCCGGCACGGATCCGGCCGCGCTGACTGCGCTGGGCGAAACCCCCGCGGCAGAATCGCCGTATTGCGGCCGGGGCCTGCGTTACCTGGAGTTCGTGGAGCTGCCGGGTGGCGGGGTCCGGCTGTACTACGAGTTCACCCGCCCGGACGGCGCCCACGAGTTGCGTACCGAGCTGCGCTGATCAGGACCGGCGGCCGTTGCGTGACTGCCGCTGCCCAGGCGGCCGGACACCGACCAGTCCGCCGGAGCGCTCGCGGGGGCGGAGCCAGTCGCTGAAGTCCTCGCCGGTGACGCGCTGCAGCAGGTGGATGTCGTCGGCGAAGTACGGGAGGAGCTGCTGTCGCTGCTCCCAGGACAGGGGGCGCCGGGCCTGGCCGCGGTGCTGGAGCAGGGCCTCGACCGGCCCGGCCAGGGTGGCGGGCAGGCGCCTGCGCAACGTGGACAGCATGAGGTGCCGGGCTCCCGCGGCCGGGTGCGCCGTCACGTTCTCCCTGGGGACCTCGGTCAGTAGCCCTTGGCGTACGCCAAGGAAGGCGCAGATCCGATCCAGCGTGGCGGCGGGCCGGTCGACGATGTCCCGGTAACGGAAGATCAGCACCTGGTCGCGGGGGAACAGGCCGAACAGATGTTCCAGCTGTTCGCCGTACCGGCCCAGCCCGACGTAGTGCCAGAAGTGCCCCCACCCGTCGGCGATCCGCCGCTGCTCGGCCTCGCACGCGCGCACCAGGTCGCCGATCGGCTCCAGCCCGGCCGACCACAGATGCGTCCAGTTGGAGTGGGCCCGCTCGACAGGGTCGCGCAGTGTCACGATGAGCCTGACGTCGGGGATGACGGCGTGGATGCGTCGCTGGGCGGCCAGGTCGTAGAGATAGAAGGGCGTGGACTCGCCGGTCAGGGTGCCCGGAGGCGCCTCGGCGAACAGCGCCTCGTAGTCCGCGCGCCGCCAGATGTGCTCCTGGTAGGTCGCGGCGTCGCCGGGGCCGCCTCTGCCGGGCGGCGGGCCGTCGGTCAGGAAGAACTTCGGCTCTTTGACCTTGGACAGATAGAGCTCCGGATGCCGCTGCAGCGCGCTGTGCAAGGCGGTCGTCCCCGCTTTGGGCACACCGGCGATCAGAAAATCAGGCAGGGACACCGTGTTCCTCCTGGTGTTCGTCAAAGTAGCCCCATTTTCCTACCAGAAATATGGCATATTCAAGTGTGGGTTTGGACAGGACCCGCTCGCCGAGCGGGCGTGCCGAGACCCCCTGACCGCTGCCATCCTGGCCGGGCGATGGATACGCTCAGCCGCGGTGGACGACGAGGGCGGGAGGCGCTGGAGGGCCAATCCGGACGCCCGGGACGGGTCGGCGCTGGCCGTCGCCGAGCCTGCCTCGCTGTATGCCGGGGCGACCGGGATGGTCCTGTTCCTGCGTGATGAGGATAACCCTATAAACCAGTAGGAAATATTGACTTCTCGGGGATCGCGGCCTAGCGTCGTGAGTATGAGCCAGGGCTTCCTCCTGACCAGGCGCTCCCACGTGGATTTCGGCCACGTCGCCAGCGCACAGTGTCGTTGATCACGGACCCGTAGCCGCCGAATCCCACCCTCGTGCTCCGGCGTGGCCGACGCCGTCCACGCCCTCGCCGACGACTCCTCTTTTCCTCCGCGCTCCCGACAGCTGCCGGGGCGCCGCGTGAGCATGCCTACTCCCGTGAGGAACTCTCGTGATCAAGCCATCAGTGACATCCGGCCACCCTGGCCACCGCCCGCGCTGGACGGGGGTGCCCGCGTGACCGACACGCTGCCCGACCGCGCCATCGCCACCGACCAGTTCAGGCAGGCGCTCGCCGTGCACGCCAGCGGCGTCGTGGTCATCACCGCGCAGAACGACGGCATCCCCGTGGGCCTCACCGCCACCTCCTTCTCCTCCGTCAGCCTCGAACCGCCCCTGGTCTCCTTCTACGTGGACCGTTCCTCCACCACCTGGCCGCAGCTGGGCGCCGCCGACCATTTCGCGGTCAACATCCTGGCCAGCGACCAGGCCGAGTTGGCGGCTCGGTTCGCCCGCAAGAACATCGACCGGTTCGCCGCCCCGACCCGCTGGCGGCCCGGACCACTGGGGGCCCCGCTGTTGCAGGACGTTTCGGCGCACCTGATCTGCCTGCCCTACGAACGAGCCGAGGTCGGCGACCACCTCCTGGTGGTCGGCCTGGTCGCCGCGGCCGACGTACGGCACGCCGGCCGCCCGCTCCTCTACCACCAGGGCCGCTTCGGCCGCTTCCTGGCCCACCCCGACTCCTGAACCCCGGAGCAGCTTGTGTCCACATGCACGCAGACGCGGGCCTACGCGAGCCCCGTCGACCACGCCGCGTACGGCCACTACGGTTCCGGCCGCCTGCACCTGTCCCCGGACTGGAACCGCCCCATCTACCCGTTCCAGGGCAGGATCACCGCCGACGGCTCCAGCGGCTTCCGCGCCGAGCCCGGCCGCTACCACCTCTACGCCGCCTGGGCCTGCCCGTACGCCCACCGCGCCGCCATCGTCCGCAAGCTCAAGGGCCTGGAGGACGTCGTCTCCCTGTCGTACGTCGATGACGAGCGCGACGGCCGCGGCTGGGCCTTCAGGGAGCGCCGCGGCGCCGACCCGGTCAACGGCTTCACCCTGCTGGAGCAGGCCTACGACGCCACCGAGAAGGGATATGGCGGCCACATCTCGGTCCCCGTGCTCTGGGACCGGAAGACCGGCACGATCGTCAGCAACAACTTCCCCGACATCACGATCGACCTGGCCACCCAGTTTGAGCAATGGGCCGACACCTCGATCGATCTCTACCCGGACGCGCTACGCCCGGAGATCAACAAGCTGAACGGGTGGATCTACTACGACGTCAACGCGGGCGTCTCGCGGGTGGCCCGCGCCGCAACCGAGGAGGATCGCGAGCGAGAGCGCCACGTGGTCGTCTCGGCACTCGAACGCCTGGATGAGCGCCTGGCCGAGCAGCGTTTCCTGGCTGGCGACACGATCACCGAGGCCGACGTGCGGCTGTGGGTGACGCTGGCCAGGTTGGACGCCGACTACAACCGTGGCCACCTCGTCAGCGAGCGGGAGCTGAGCGATTTCGAACACCTGTGGCCCTACGCCCGCGACCTCTACCAGCGTCCCGCCTTCCGCGAGACTACCGAGGGCCTGCCCGACACCTGGGACGCGCCGCACGGGCGGGGCCGATGACGCGCAAGCGGGTCCACCTGGCGGCCCACTTCCCCGGCGTGAACAACACGACAGTCTGGGCCGACCCTCGCTCCGGCAGCCAGATCGACTTTGCCTCGTTCGTCCATCTCGCGAAGACGGCCGAGCGTGGCAAGCTCGACTTCTTCTTCCTGGCCGAGGGTTTGCGGCTGCGCGAGCTCAAGGGCCGCATCCACGATCTCGACGTGGTGGGCCGGCCGGAGTCGCTCACCGTGCTGAGCGCGCTGGCCGCGGTGACCGATTGGCTCGGGCTGGCCGGGACCGTCAACGCGACCTTCAACGAACCGTACGAGCTGGCCAGGCGCCTGTCCACGCTCGATCACCTGAGCGAGGGCCGGGCCGCGTGGAACGTGGTGACCACCTCCGACGCCTTCACCGGCGAGAACTTCCGCCGCGGCGGCTACCTGGACCGTGCCGACCGGTACGAGCGGGCCGCCGAGTTCATCCGCCTGGCCCGCGAGCTGTGGGACTCCTGGCAGCCCGACGCCATCGCGGCCGACGCGGCGGCAGGTACGTTCGTCCGTCCGGGCGCCATCGGCACGGTCGAACACCGGGGCAGGCACTTCTCGGTCGAGGGCCGCTTCACACTGCCCCGCAGCCCGCAGGGCCGCCCCGTGATCATCCAGGCGGGCGACTCCGACGAGGGCCGCGAGTTCGCCGCCGCCAACGCCGATGTGATCTTCACGCCGCACGGCAGGCTGGAGGATGGCAAGCGCTTCTACGCCGACGTCAAGCGCCGCCTGGCCAGGTACGGTCGCGAGCCGCACCAGTTGAAGATCATGCCCGGCGTGACGTTCGCACTGGGCGACACCGAGGAGGAGGCTGCGGAGAACGCCGCCCGCATCCGGCGTCAGCAGGTCGGGCCGCAGACGGCGATCGCGTTCCTGGAGCAGGTGTGGGGTCGTGACATGTCGGCCTACGACCCGGAGGGCCCGCTGCCGGAGATCGAGCCGGACCTGTCCGACGGCGTCTCCCAGGGACGGGTGCCGATCAAGGACCGCGCCGCCGTGGCCGCCAAGTGGCGGGCGCTGGCCGAGGAGAAGGGGCTGTCCATTCGTGACCTCGTCATCGAGGTGACCGGACGGCAGACGTTCATCGGCACCCCTGAAAGCGTGGCCCGGCAGATCGACGAGCATGTGCAGGCCGACGCCGCCGACGGGTTCATCCTCGTGCCGCACCTGACGCCCGGTGGGCTGGACGAGTTCGTGGATCGGGTGGTGCCGGTGCTGCAGGAGCGCGGCGTCTTCCGCACCGAATACACCGGCACCACCCTTCGCGACCATCTGGAGCTCACATGACGTTGCACCTCGCCGTGGCGCTGGATGGCGCGGGCTGGCACCCCGCCGCCTGGCGCTCATTGGACTCCCCGGAGACGATCTTCTCGGCACGTCACTGGGCGGAGTTGGTGGCCGAGGCCGAGCGCGGGCTGCTCGACTTCGTCACCATCGAGGACGCGTTCGGGTTGCAGTCCACACTCGCCGACGCTCCCGACGAGCGGACCGACCAAGTGCGGGGCCGGTTCGACGCGGTGCTGCTGGCGGCCCGGCTGGCCCCGCTCACCAGCCGGATCGGGCTGGTGCCCACGGCCACCACCACGCACACCGAGCCGTTCCACGTGGCCATCGGCATCGCCACGCTCGACCACGTCAGCGGCGGGCGGGCCGGCTGGCGGCCGCAGATCTCCGCGCGGGCTGCCGAGGCGCGGCTCGTCGGCCGCCGGGAGTTCCCGCCGCTCGACCGCGTCCTGAATCGGCCGGGCGGCGTGGACTTGTCCGACGACCCGCATGTGCGCGATCTGTTCGTGGAGGCGGCGGACGGGGTGGAGGTGGCGCGGCGGCTCTGGGACAGTTGGGAGGACGACGCTGAGATCCGCGACGTGGCCACCGGCCGATTCATCGACCGGGACAAGCTTCATTACATCGACTTCGCCGGGCGGTTCTTCTCCGTGAAGGGGCCGTCGATCACGCCGCGGTCGCCGCAGGGGCAGCCCGTGGTGACCGCGCTGGCGCACGCGCGGCTGCCGTACGAGTTCGCCGCGGGCGGTGCCGACGTCGTGTATGTGACGCCGCACTCGGCCGAGCAGGCTTGCGCCGTCGTCGAGGAGGTCAGAGGGCTGTCCGGCGAGCTGAAGATCTTCGCCGACCTGCTGGTGTTTCTGGGAGAGGACGCGGCCGGGCGCAAGGCGCGGCTCGACGAACTGGACGGGGCCGAGCTCGTCTCCGACGCCGCGATCTTCACCGGCACCCCCGGTGAGCTGGCCGAGGTACTGCTGGAGTGGCGGCGGGCCGGGATCCAGGGGTTCCGGCTGCGGCCCGGCGCGGTGCCGTACGACCTGGAGCGGATCACCCGGGAGCTGACGGCCGAGCTGCGGGGGCGCGGGGCGTTCCGGCACGAGTACGAAGCATCCACGTTGCGGGGGCTGCTCGACCTGCCACGCCCGGTCAGCCGCTACGCGGAGGCGTCATGAAATTTCTGCTCATCACGTTGATCGTGCACAACGACGACCGATCGCCCACCGAGCGCTTCCGCGAGGTCGTCGACAACGCGGTGCTGGCAGAGGAGCTCGGCTTCGACGGGTTCGGCGTGGGGGAGCGGCACGAGCGGCCGTTCATCTCCTCCTCGCCGCCGGTCGTGCTCAGCCACATCGCGGCGAAGACGTCCAGGATCCGGCTGTTCACCGCGGTGACCACGCTGAGCCTGCTGGACCCAGTGCGCGCGTATGAGGACTACGCCACGCTGGACCACCTGTCGGAGGGCCGGTTGGAGCTGATCATCGGCAAGGGTAACGGCGCGGCGCAGGCCAAGTTGTTCCACGTCACGGCCGAGGATCAGTGGGAGCGCAACCGGGAGTCCTACGAGCTGTTCCGCCGCCTGTGGCGGGAGGACAAGGTCACCTGGGAAGGCACGTTCCGCCCGTCGCTCACCGAGGCCGAGACCTGGCCCCGGCCGCTGCAGCGGCCGATCCGCGTCTGGCACGGCAGCGCCACCAGCAAGGAGTCGGTGGACCTGGCCGCCAAGTACGGCGACCCGCTGTTCTCCGCCAACGTCACCAACCCGATCGACCCCTACGCCGAGCTGATCGACCACTACCGGGAACGCTGGGCGCACTACGGCCACGACCCGGCCGAGGCGCTCGTGGGGGCGGGTACGGCCGGCTACTACGCGGCCCGCACCTCGCAGGAGGCGATCGCCACGTACCGGCCGATCTTCGAAGCCCGGGTGGCGTTCCAGCGGAAGCTGGGGCTGCCGATCGTGTTCCCGACGCTGGAGGACGCCATCGAGCGCAGCTCGATCCTGGTCGGCAGCCCGCAGCAGATCATCGACAAGGTGCTGCGCTACCACAAGCGGTTCGGCCACGAGGCCATGCACCTGCACGCCGACGCCGACGGGCTCACCCCGAAGCAGCATCGGGAGGCGCTTGAGCTGTTCCAAACCGAGATCGCGCCCGTGCTGCGCGCGGAGATCCCCAGCCGGCCGTTCCCCGGAGGTGTCTCGTGACACTGTCCATCCTGGACCTCGCCCCGATCGTCTCCGGGGGCACCCCCGGCCAGGCGTTGCGCAACACCATCGACCTGGCCAGACGGGCCGAGGAGTTCGGCTACCGCCGGTACTGGCTCGCCGAGCACCACTTCGCGCCCGGCGTGGCCAGCTCGGCCCCGGCCGTGCTGATCGCCCTGGTTGCCGCGGCGACGTCCGCGATCCGGGTGGGATCGGGGGCCGTGCAGCTCGGGCACCAGACGCCGCTGTCGGTGGTCGAGCAGTTCGGGCTCATCGACGCTTTGTATCCGGGCCGGATCGACCTGGGGATCGGCCGTTCGGGGCAGCGCCGCGCCGAGCTCGCCAAGGCCGCCTGGGAGCCCAGGCCCGCCAGGGTCGTGGACGGGCTGCTGATCCCGCCGCCGTTCGACTTCTCACAGCTAGCCAAGCACCCCCATCTCGCCCACTACGCGACGCTGCTCCAGCAGCCGGGCGCGCAGACGCCGGATTTCGCCGCCCAGATCGACGACGTGCTGGCCTTCCTCAAGGGCACGCACGAGGCGCGGGCCGTTCCAGGCGAGGGCGCGGACGTGGAGGTGTGGATCCTCGGCAGCAGCGGCGGGCAGAGCGCGCAGGTGGCAGGGGAACGGGGACTGCCGTTCGCGGCCAACTACCACGTCAGCCCGTCCAGCGTGCTGGAGGCCGTGGAGGCCTACCGGGAGGCATTCAAGCCGTCCGACGCGCTGGCCGAGCCGTATGTCGTCGTCTCGGCGGACGCGGTGGTCGCCGAGGACGAGGCGAAGGCTCGCGAGCTGGCCAAAGGCTACGGCCTTTGGGTGCGCAGCATCAGGACCGGCGCAGGCGCGATGCAGTACCCCACCGGCGAGGAGGCCGACGCGCACGTCTGGACGGACGCCGACCGCAAGCTCGTCAAGGACCGCGTCGACACCCAGTTCGTCGGCACGCCGGATCAGGTGGCCGAGCGGCTCCGCGTGCTGCGCCGCGTGACCGGGGCCGACGAGCTGCTGGTGACCACCATCACCCACGATCATCACGACCGCGTGCGCTCGTACGAGCTGCTCGCAGAAGCATGGAAACGCCCGTGAAGCGCTTGACCCCGCTGCTGCTCGTCGCCGCGCTGGCCGCATGCGGCGCACAGCCTGCCCAGGAAGCCGCCGCCACCTCGCTGACCTGGGCCATCGAGACACAGCCCATCACGCTCAACCCGCAGCTGTGGGCGCAGAACAAGGTGCGGCTGCTCGTGTTCAACCAGTTCGACGCGCTGATCTCCAAGGCCGAGGACGGCACGTTCCGTCCCTGGCTGGCCAAGTCGTGGAAAGTGTCGGACGACGGGCTGACGTACACGCTCGACCTGCGTGACGACGTGACCTTCCACGACGGGACGAAGTTCGACGCCGCCGCGGTCAAGGCCAACCTCGACCAGTTCAAGGCGCCCGGTTACAACCCGGCGGTGGCCGCGATTCAGCTGAAGGCCCTCGACAAGGCCGAAGTGGCGGGCCCGTACACGCTCAAGATCACGCTCAAGGAGCCCGACGGGCTGTTCCTCGACTTCCTCTCCTCCCCGTACGCCGGGCAGGTGTCGCCGAAGTCGCTCAAGAGCGCCAAGGACCTGAAGTTCGGCGGGATCGACCTGGTCGGCACCGGGCCGTTCATCCTCGACCGGTACGTCCAGGGACAGGAGATCCATTACCGCCGCAACCCCGCCTACAACTGGCCGCCCGCCGGGGCGGCGCACCAAGGCCCCGCCCACCTCTCGGAGATCACCTACCGGTTCCTGCCCGAGGCCGCGGTCCGCGTCGGCGCGCTCACCTCCGGCCAGGTCCAGGTCATCGAGGGCGTCCCGGCCACCGAGGTCGGCCTGATCAAGAAGGACCCGAGCCTGGCACTGCAGACGTCGCTGAACTCTGGCACCGCCTACTCCTACTACTTCAACACGTCCCACACCCCCTTCGACGACCAGCGCGTACGCGAGGCGTTCCGCGAGGCCGTGGACGTGGACGTGGTGCTGAAGTCCGTCTACCAGGGCACCGCCACCAGGGCATGGAGCATCGTCGGCGAGAAGAGCCCCTTCTACGACGCCACGCTCGAGGGCGGTTACGGCGGGGACGTGGCCAAGGCCAACGCCCTGCTGGACGCGGCCGGGTGGAAGGAACGCGACGCCGAAGGCTTCCGGGTCAAGGACGGCAAGCGGCTCACCGTCCGCGAGGTCGCCTCCGCGCCCTTCGTACGGGACCGCCGCGACATCCTCGCCCAGGCCATCCAGGCGCAGGTCAAGCAGAGCGCCGGCATCGACTTCCAGGTAAAGATCGTGGACCAGGGCAGCGCGCAGAAGGCCCTGGAGGAGAACCAGTACGAGCTGTTCGGCAACTCCCGCGGCGACTCCGACGCGGGCGCCGCGCTCAACCTCATCCTGCCGGCCAAGGGCGCCATCAACCGCACCCGCTTCGCCGATCCGCAGGTGGACAAGTGGCTCGCCACCGCCTCGGCCACCTCCGACCAGGCCGAACGGAAGGAGCTCTACGCCAAGGCGCAGAAGGCGGCGGTCGTGGAGAACGCCATCGTGTTCCCGCTCTACGTACCCGCCGACCAGATCGCCGCGCAGAAGACCGTGCAGGGGCTCGGCTTCGACCCCGCCTCCGGCACGCCCGCGAGCGCTTACGACGTGCGGATCCGAACATGATCAAGCGGCTGGCGACCGGGCTGGCCGTGCTCTGGGCCGCCGCCACGGCCTCGTACGTCGCGCTGCTGCTCGCGCCGGGTGACACCATCGACATCCTGGTCGGCGACGGAGCCGACACCCCGGAGATCAGAGCGAAGATCATCGCGGAGTGGGGGCTCGACCGGCCGGAGATCGTGCAGTACCTGTCGTATCTGTGGCGGCTGATCCACGGCGACCTCGGCCGCTCCTACCAGCTGCAGCGCGGCGTCGGCGAGATCCTCGCCACCCAGGTGGGGCCGACCGTCCAGCTCACGCTCGCCGCGGCGGCCACCGGCGTGGCACTGGCTGGAATCATCGCGATCGCCACCGCCGGGCGGGGGCGGTGGCTGCGCGGCGCCGCCTCGGCCGCCGAGCTGGTGTCGGTGTCGGTGCCGCCGTTCCTGATCGGGATCGTGCTGCTGTCGGTGTTCTCGTTCACACTCGGCTGGTTCCCCGTCTCCGGGGCGCAGGGGCCGCGGTCGCTGGTGCTGCCCGCGCTCGCGCTCGGCCTGCCCATCGCGGGCGTGCTCGGGCAGGTGCTGCGGGGCGGGCTAGAGCGGGCGCTGGAGCAGCCGTTCGCGGTGACGGCGCGGGCGCGAGGGCTGACCGAGCGGACCCTGGTCGCCCGGCACGCCCTCCGGCACGCGCTGATCCCAGCAGTGACGCTGGCCGGGTGGTTCACCGGGACCCTGCTCGGAGGCGCGGTGATCACCGAGGTGCTGTTCGGGCGGCCCGGGCTCGGACAGGTGGCCATGCAGGCGGTGACGGGGCGAGACATGCCGGTCGTCATGGCGGTGGTGCTGCTGTCGGCGGTCGTGTACGTCACCATCAGCACGCTGCTCGACCTGGCCTACCGCGCCATCGACCCCCGGATACGGGCCGACCGATAATGCGCGTGCTCACCCGCGGGGAATCCCGCCCCGCCCTCAAGTCCCTGCGCCGCCCTGCCCGCCGCCACCTCGTCCTGAGCGCGTCCGCCGACCTGCGCCGGCTCGTGCCGGTGGCCTTTCTCCTCCTCCTCGCCGTGGCGGTGGCCGCGCCCGGACTGCTCACGAGCGCCGATCCCCTGGCTGCCGACCCGCTGAACGCGCTCGCCCCACCCAGCGGCACCCGCTGGTTCGGCACCGACCACCTCGGTCGCGACGTGCTGGCCAGGGTGCTGCACGGCGCCCGCCACTCCATCAGCATCGGCGTCGCCGCCACCGCCCTGGCCGTCACCGCTGGCGTGCTGCTCGGCCTGGCCGCCGGGCTGGCGCCGAAATGGCTGGACGAGGCACTGGCCCGGTCGCTCGACGTGCTGTCCACCCTGCCTGAGCTGCTGCTCGCCCTCCTCGTCGTGGCGATCATCGGCCCTGGCACCGGCAACGTCATCTTCGCCATCGCCATCGCCCAGATCCCGAACTACGCCCGCGTGATCCGCGCCCAGACCTTCGTCGTCCGCCATTCCGGATACGTCGAGCAGGCCGTCACGTTCGGCCGCTCACGCCTGGCGATCATCGCCGGGCACGTGCTGCCCAACGTGCTGGGCCCGATCCCCGTGCTCGCCACGATCGGCCTCGGCCAGGCCGTCATCGCCAGTTCCGGGCTCAGCTTCCTCGGCATGGGACCGCAGCCGCCGGCCGCCGAGTGGGGCGCGATGCTCTCCGAGGCCCGCAACTACCTGAGAGTCGCCTGGTGGGAGGCGCTCTTCCCGGGCCTGGCGATCACGCTCACCGTCGTCTGCCTGACCGTCGTCGGACGCCGCCTGCAACGCCGCTTCGAGGGGAGAACACCGTGACGCTGCTGGCCGTGGAGGACCTGCGCGTAAGCTTCGGCGGCACCGAGGTCGTGCACGGGATCTCCCTGTCGGTCGAGCCCGGCGAGTGCGTGGCGATCGTCGGCGAGTCCGGCTCCGGCAAGAGCGTCACCGCCCGCAGCCTGCTGGGCCTGGCCGGCCCCGGCTCCGCGGTGCGGGCCTCGGCGTTCAGCGTCAACGGCCGGGACGCGCTCGCCTTCACCTCCGGCGACTGGCGGCGGCTGCGCGGCAGGTTCGCCGGGCTCGTCCTGCAGGACGCGCTGGTCTCGCTCGACCCGCTGCGCACGGTGGGGGCTGAGATCACCGAGGTGCTCGCCGTTCACGACGTCGTCCCGCGGGCCCGCCGCGCGGAGCGGGTGCGGGAACTGCTCGACGCGGTGGGCATACCGGACCCGGAGCCCCGGGCCGGGCAGTATCCCCACCAGCTCTCCGGCGGGCTGCGGCAGCGGGCGCTGATCGCCTCCGCCATCGCCGCCGACCCCGAGCTGATCATCGCCGACGAGCCCACCACCGCCCTCGACGTCACGATCCAGGCCCAGATCCTGCGCCTGCTCGCCGAGCGCAAGGCCGCCGGGACCGCCCTGCTGCTCATCAGCCACGACCTCGCCGTGGTCGCCTCGATCGCCGACCGCATCCTGGTCATGAAGGACGGACAGATCGTGGAGGCGGGGCCCGCCCGGGAGGTGCTGGCCACGCCCGCGCACGACTACACCCGCGCGCTGCTGGCCGCCGTGCCCTCCACGGCATCCCGGGGCACCCGCCTCACCACCGGGGCTCCGCAGGCCCGCCCCGCCCCCGACCTCTCGGCCCAGGTCCTCACGGGAACCGGGCTCACCCGCTCGTACGGCGCCCGCCGCGTCGTGGATGACGTCTCCTTCACCCTCCACCAGGGAGAGACCCTCGGTGTCGTCGGCGAGTCCGGCTCGGGCAAGACCACACTTGCCCGCCTGGCCCTCGCCCTGCTCGAACCCGACCACGGCCACGTTACCCTGCACCAGCAGCCATGGAGCCACCCGCGGGAACGGGAACGCCGCCCGCTACGACCCAGGATCCAGCTCATCTCCCAGAGCCCACTCGACTCCTTCGACCCCCGACACACCGTCGCCCGCCTCATCGCCGAACCGCTGCGCCTGCCCAGGGCGGAACGCCACGCGAGGGTGCTCGACCTGCTGGCCCGCGTCGGGCTGCCGCCGGAGACGGCCGCCCGGCATCCCCGCGAGCTGTCCGGCGGCCAACGCCAGCGCATCGCCATCGCCCGCGCCCTCGGCCCCCGCCCCGACGTGCTGGTCTGCGACGAGCCGGTCTCCGCCCTCGACGTCTCCGTTCAGGCCCAGGTGCTCGACCTGCTTGCCGACCTTCAGGCCGAGTACGGCACCGCGATGGTGTTCGTCTCCCACGACCTGGGCGTCGTCCACCACGTCGCCGACCGTGTGCTGGTCATGAAGGACGGCCGGGTGGTGGAGGAAGGCGACGTCGAGGACGTGTTCACCCAGCCCCGCCACCCTTACACACAGGCGTTGGTCGCTGCCGTGCCCCGCGTGCAATTCTCTACTATTTAGGTACACCTTGCCCGGCCCTGGACGGTCTGCGCGCCGCCGCCCAACCCCTGCCGGTCCCTCCCATGTCCGTCTACTAGCGCCGTCTAGTGCCGGGGCCGCCAGCCGAGTGTGGGACCGAGCTCAGTGGCGATGTCGGTGAGGATCTGCACATAGTCCTCGCGATCGAACGTGAACGGCAGCGCGAACGCGACCTCGTCGATCTCCCGGAAGGCGGCATGCTCGTAGAGCCGCTCGGCGACCTCGGCCGAGCTGCCGACAAGGTCGGGCGCGAACATCATCCGCGCCGGTCCCTGGGGCGCGGCGGTCCGGGGCATGCGCTTGTCGGCATACTCCTTGTACTTGGCCCGTTGCTCGGATGAGGCCGTGTCTGTGGGGATGACGACCAGGCCCTGGGAGACGCGGGCGCGGTCGCCGTCGGGGTGGTGCGCCCGGAACTCCCGTACGTGGGAGAGCTGGATCTCGGCGAAGTCCTCCGACTCCTCTGCCTTCACGACACTGCTGGTCAGGAAGTTCATGGCGTGTTCGCCTGCCCACCGGGCTGAGCGCAGGCTTCCGCCGCCGTACCACATGCGGCTGCCGAGGCCGGGGGAGTGGGGCTGGACCCGGTCGGAGAAGACCTCGAAGCCTTCGGCGCCGTGGAAGTCGGTGGCCGGCTCGCCGTGGACGAAGTCCAGGAGCCGTCGTACGCGTTCGTAGCTGAAGTCCTCGAGGTCGCCTGTGTCTGGGTAGAGGGCGTCCTTGACCTGGTCGTAGTGGAACGGCGGGCCGACGCTGACGCCAGGATTGAGGCGGCCTCCTGACAAGACGTCCACCGTCGCCAGGTCTTCGGCGAGCCGCAGCGGATTCTCCCAGCCCAAGGGGATGACCGCCGTGCCCAGTTCGATGCGGCTGGTGCGCTGGGAGGCCGCCGCCAGGACGGCGACGGGGGAGGAGATGCCGTACTGCAGATGGCGGTGCCGCACCCACGCGCTGTCGAAACCCAGCTGCTCGCCCAGTTGGATGATCTCGAGTGTCGACTCATGGCCCCGGCGTGGGTCGACCTCGTCGAACAGCCCGATGGTCAAGAAGCCCAGCTTTCGCAGCGGTTGCGAGGACAGCGGCATATATGTCCCTCCTTAGTCCTGCATTCCGACCCAAAATAGCGGGGAATATGTTCCAGGGTTGCGATGGGTGCCTTGGTTGCGCGAACGACAACCAGCGATCTTCGCCAGTACCGCGAGGGTTGCTCGGTAGATGGCTTGGTGTGCCATTCTCGGTCCGCGAGGTGGCAGATCTTGCGACATCCGGAGATGAGCCGCTGGTCGCGGCCGATGTGTGCGGGCCGCGAAGTGGCGCAATCGTACCGTTACCCCCATTTACCTACCTGCTTGCTAGGTTATGTCTGAGTTTGCGCAGGGAGGCTGGTGTGGGACAGATGACGGCCGCGCGGCGCCGAGCCGACCGAGCCAGGCAGGTGGCCGACCTGCTCCGGCGTCAGATCGTGCATGGGATCTTCCCCCACGGCAGGCTGCCGCCGGAGGCGGTGCTGGCGCGCGAGTTCGGCGCCTCGCGCAACACGGTGCGCGACGCCCTGCGCCTGCTGCACGAGGAAGGACTGGTCGAGCGCTGCCCCGGAGTGGGCACCACGGTCGCGGGCGAGAAGTACCCGCATGGCCTGCACAGGCTGCTCGGCCTCGCCGAGACGCTGCACGAGCACGGCAAGGTGACCAACCAGGTCAGGAACATGACCCTGATCGAGCCGCCGCTCGCCGTGAGCACCCGGCTCGGTCTGCCCCCGGGCGAGCCGGTCGTCTACCTCGAACGGCTCCGCCGCCTCAACGGCCTGCCGCTCTCGCTGGACCTGACCTACCTGGTCCGTGACGTCGGCGAGCCGCTGTTCGACGCGGACCTGGAGCACAACGACATCTTCGTGCTTCTGGAGGCGATCGCCGGCCAACCGCTCGGCACGGCCGAGCTCACGCTGGAGGCGGTCAACGCCGACCCACATACGGCAACCGTGCTGGAGGCGCCGCGCGGCGCCGCGCTGCTCATGGTCGAGCGGCTCACCCATCTGGCCGACGGCCGGCCGGTCGACCTGGAGTTCATCCGCTTCCGAGGCGACCGGCTGACCATGCGCGGACATCTCGACCGCGCCGTTGACGAGGAGGAGCGATGGCCCTGATCAACCAGCGGGTCGAGGTGCCCGTGACCATCGACGAGGCGCTGTGCATCGACGGCTGCACGCTCTGCGTCGAGGCGTGCCCCCTGGACTCCCTCGCGATCAAAGAGGAGACCGGCAAGGCCTACATGTACGTGGACGAGTGCTGGTACTGCGGCCCCTGCGCGGCCAGGTGCCCTGTGGACGCGGTCACCATCAACATCCCCTACCTGCTGCGATGAGGAAAGCGACCATGCGTATCGTTCTGGCGGCCCTCGCCCTGGTCGCCGCCGCAGGCTGCTCGGTGGCCGGGGCGACGGGCGGCACGGGTAAGACGAAGCTGGTCATCGGCTACCAGTCGAAGACCATCAACACGGTCACGGCGGGCACGCTGCTGCGCTCGCTCGGCTACCTGGAGAAGCGGCTCGGCGACAAGTACACCGTCGAGTGGCAGGACTACGACACCGGCGCCCCCATCACCGCGAAGATGGTCGCCGGCAAGATAGACATCGGCTCGATGGGTGACTATCCGCTGCTGATCAACGCCTCCCGTACCCAGAACGTCCCCGCCGCGCGTACGGAGCTGATCTCCACCACCGGCTACAACTTGCGCGGCGGCCTCAACATGGTCGTGGTGCCGCTCGGCTCCAAGGCGGAGACGCTGGCCGACCTGAAGGGGACCAAGGTGTCCGCCAGCGTCGGCTCCGCCGGGCACGGCACCCTGGTGCAGGCGCTGGAGAAGGCCAAGGTCACCGGGGTCGAGGTGGTCAATCACCAGCCCGCCGTCGGCGCCTCGCAGCTGGAATCGGGCGGCGTCCAGGCGTACGCGCAGTTCGTGGCCTGGCCCGGCCTGCTGGCCTTCCAGAACAAGGCACGGCTGCTCTACGACGGCTCCGCGCTGGACGTGCCGACCTTCCACGGCGTGGTGGTGCGCCAGGCGTACGCGAAGGAGCATCCCGATGTGGTGGACGCCTTCCTCAAGGCGCAGATCGACGCCACCCGCTACCTGCACGAGCACCCGCTGGCGGCGGCCGAGTCCGTGGCCAAGGTCACCGGCCTGCCTCCCGAGGTCGTCTACCTCTACAACGGGCCCGGCGGCATCTCCACCTTCGACGTCACACTCAAGCCGCAGCTCAAGGCGGCGCACGAGCACGACGTGCCGTTCCTGAAGCGCATCGGCGCCGACTTCGACGGAGTGGACGTCTCCGCCTTCGTCAACGATTCCTATCTGCGCAAGGCCTACGGCTCGGCGTACGACAAGGACGTGGCCTCCACGGCGAACCCCGCCAGGATCACCGGCACCGACCCCGTGTGCGGCAGCGCTGTCGGCGACCCGAGAACCGCGTCGGAGCTGTGGCTCGACGGCGCCGCCACGACGCAGCCGGCGGCCACCCCAACCTGCCTGTTGCGCCAGGTCGCCGCCGCCAAATCCAAGGTCCGCGCCGCGTACGTCCCGGACACGGTTACCGGCACCCGCTGGTTCGCCGACCACGCGGTGTGGTTGAAGGAGAGGGCGAACTTCCTGCCCTTCACCACGCAGGACGGTGCCGCCGCCTACAGGGCCGACCATCCGAAGGCGAAGCCCATCACGTACGAGGCCGCGCTCAAGGAGGCCGGCGCATGACCAGGAGATGGGTCATCAGGGTGGCCTCTGTGCTGATGGCGGCCGGGTTGTGGCAGGTGCTCACCGCCGCGGATGCCCGGCTGTGGCTCAGGTTCGACCGGCTGCCCACCCTCGACGAGATCGCCGGCGAGGCCGTCCGGCAGCTCGCCACCCCGGTCTTCGCGCTGGATCTGCTGCAGAGCCTGATCCGCATCCTCACCGGGTTCGGCCTGGCCACGATCGCGGGAATCGCGGCCGGCGTGGCGCTCGGGAGGTCGGCGCGCACCCGGGACGTGCTGCTGCCGCTGCTGGAGGCGGTCCGCCCGATCCCGGCGATCGCGCTCGTCCCGGTGGCGATCCTGCTGTTCCCCACCGACGAGCAGGGCATTGTGTTCATCACCTTCGTGGCCGCCTTCTTCCCGATCCTGGTCAGCACCCGGCACGCCGTCCGGGCACTGCCCACGCTCTGGGAGGACGCCGTAAGGACGCTCGGCGGCCGACGCCTGCACGTGCTCTGGCACGTCGTACTGCCGGGGATCCTGCCCGGAGTGTTCGGCGGGTTGTCGGTCGGCATGGGTGTGTCGTGGATCTGTGTGATCTCCGCAGAGATGATCTCCGGCGAGTTCGGTGTCGGGTACCGGACGTGGCAGGCGTACACGCTGGTGGACTATCCCGGGGTGATCGTCGGGATGGTCACCATCGGCCTGCTCGGCTGGCTGACCTCGGCCGTCGTGGAGCTGGCCGGGCGGCGGGTCACCCGCTGGCTGCCGAGAGCCCAGGGCGGCGCGTCATGACCGCGGTGGTGCCCACGGTCCACACGGCACCCGCGGCCGGGCTCGGCTTCGCCCTGGAGGGGCTGTCCCTCGGCTACGGCCGTGACCTGGTCGTGCGCGAGGTCGATCTGCGGATCGTGCCGGGCGAGGTGCTGGTCGTGGTGGGCGCGTCCGGTTCGGGCAAGTCCACGCTGCTGCGGGCACTGGCGGGACTGCTGTCGCCGACCGGCGGGGTCGTCCGGGCCGACGGCGCCGAGATCATCGGCACCTCGGCCGAGCGCGCCATGGTCTTCCAGGACGACGGGCTGCTGCCGTGGCGGAGCGTCCTGCGCAACATCGAGCTGCCCCTGCGCATCCGCAAAGTGAGCAGGCGGGAGCGCACCGCCTCGGCGCGGGAGTGGATCGAGCGTGTGGGCCTGGCCGGCGCTGAGGACAAACTGCCGCGCGAGCTGTCCGGCGGCATGCGCCAGCGCGTGCAGCTCGCCCGCGCCCTCGTGGCCGCGCCGCGCGCGGTGCTGATGGACGAGCCGTTCGGCGCGCTCGACGCCCAGACCCGGGCCCAGATGCAGCGCCTGCTGCTCGACGTGCTGCACGACACCCAGGCGACGGTCGTCTTCGTGACCCACGACGTGGACGAGGCGCTGCTGCTCGGCGACCGGGTCGCGGTGCTCGGCGGCCACGGCGTCCGCGCGGTGTTCGACGTACGCGGGACCGGCGAGCACCCACACGCCGGGCTGCGCGACAGGATCGTGAAGGAGCTGTAGATGGAGATCCCTTCGATCGAGGACCGCCTCCGCCTGGAGTGCGAGGTCCTCGTCGTCGGCGGCGGAACCGCGGGCACGATGGCCGCCATCACCGCGGCGGAACGGGGCGCGCGCGTGCTGCTGCTGGAGAAGGCGCATGTCCGCCACAGCGGCGCCCTGGCCATGGGCATGGACGGCGTCAACAACGCGGTCATTCCCGGCAAAGCCACCCCCGAGGAATACGTAGCAGAGATCACCAGGGCCAACGACGGGGTCGTCAACCAGAAGACGATCTACCAGACCGCCACCAGGGGCCACGACATGGTCCGGCGGCTGGAGCGCTACGGTGTCAAGTTCGAGAAGGACGAGTACGGTCAGTACGCCGTCCGCCGCGTTCACCGCTCGGGCAGTTACGTGCTGCCCATGCCGGAGGGCAAGGACGTCAAGAAGGTCCTCTACCGGGTGCTGCGCCGGCGAGACATCCGGGAGAAGGTCCGCATCGAGAACCGGGTGATGCCGGTCAGGGTGCTCACGTCCGGCGGCCGGGCGGTCGGCGTGGCGGGGTTCGACACCAGGTCCGGACGTTTTGTCACAGTGAGCGCCGGCGCGGTCATCCTCGCGACCGGCGCGTGCGGCCGGCTCGGCCTGCCCGCCAGCGGCTATCTGTACGGGACCTACGAGAACCCGGCGAACGCGGGTGACGGCTACGCCATGGCCTACCACGCGGGCGCCGAGCTCAGTGGCATCGAGTGCTTCCAGATCAACCCGCTGATCAAGGACTACAACGGCCCGGCCTGCGCGTACGTGGCCAACCCGTTCGGCGGCTACCAGGTCAACAACCAGGGCGAGCGGTTCGTCGACTCCGACTACTGGTCGGGCCAGATGATGGCCGAGGTCGCCACCGAGATCGCCTCGGCCCGCGGCCCCATCTACCTCAAGCTCACCCACCTGCCGGAGGAGTCCGTCTCCGCGCTGGAGAACATCCTGCACACCACCGAACGGCCCACCCGCGGCACCTTCCACGCCGGGCGTGGGCACGACTACCGCACCCACGACGTGGAGATGCACATCTCAGAGATCGGCCTGTGCGGCGGCCACTCGGCCTCCGGGGTGTGGGTGGACGAGAACGGGGCGACGACCGTGCCGGGCCTGTACGCGGCCGGCGACCTGGCCTGCGTCCCGCACAACTACATGATCGGCGCGTTCGTCTTCGGCGACCTGGCCGGCGCCCACGCCGTCGCTCACGCCACCGTGCCGGACGCGCTGCCAGAGGACCAGATCGCCGATGCCCACGCGCTGGTCTACCGGCCGCTGCGTCATCCGGACGGGCCGCCTCAGCAGCAGGTCGAGTACAAGCTGCGCCGCTTCGTCAACGACTACGTGACGCCGCCCAAGACGGCCGCCAAGCTCGAGATCGCCCTGGAATCCTTCGAGCGGATGCGCGAGGAGATCGCCGGGGTGGGCGCGCGTACCCCGCACGAGCTCATGCGCTGCGTGGAGGTCGACTTCATCAGGGACTGCGCCGAGATGGCGGCCCGCGCCTCGCTGACCCGTACCGAGAGCCGCTGGGGCCTGTACCACGAACGGGCGGACCTTCCCGCCCGCGACGACGCCGCCTGGCTGGTCCACCTGAACCTGCGCAAGCGCGGCGACGGCGCTATGGAGTTCGTCAAGCGCCCTGTGGAGCCCTACTTGGTGCCCGTCCCTGAGTTCACCCCGGCCGCCGCCGAACCGGTGCCGCTGGGCGCGCACGCCGCCACCACCGTGCGACGGGCCGCCACCACACGTGCCGTCCGGACTGCTGTCGGCCGCTCGCCCCGCATCCTGGAACTGCACCGGCTCGCCGAAGAGCAGCCCACCGCGGCACAGCTGGCGCCCTACCTGTCCGACCCCGACCCCAAGGTCAGACGGGCCGCCATCGCCACGCTCACCGAGATCGTCCCGGAGGGCGTGGGCGCGGCGCTGGCGGCAGCGCTCGGCGACGCCCACGGCACGGTGCGGCGGGCCGCGGCCACCGCGCTGAAGGAGCTGGTCGAGGTCCTGCCCGCAACGGCGGAACTCGGCGCGGCCCTGGCCGGTCGGCTCGACGGAGAGGACGCCATGGTACGGGCGTGCGCGCTGGACGTCCTGCGCGCCCTTCGGCTCGGCGACCGGCAGACTTTCGCTGCCGGACTGGCCGATGCCGACCGCCGGGTACGCATCGAGGCGATCCGCGGGCTGGTGTCGCTGGACGAGGCCGATCTCGTGGCCGCGGCCGCCACGGACCCGTCGCGGGAGGTTCGGGTATGGACGGCCAAAGGGCTGGGCCTCATCGGCAAGCCGTCCGCCGCGCTGGCCGCCCTCGCCGCCGACGCCGACCCGCTCGTGCGCGCTGCGGCGCTGGAGGCATCCGGGGCGACAGGCGCCCCGCTGGAGATCCAGGCCGCGCACGCGATCCACGACGCCGACTGGCAGGTACGCGTCGGAGCGGCCCGCTGCCTGGCCGCCGCGGATGCGGACGTTGCGCCGGGGCCGCTCATCGGAGCGCTCGCGGACGCCAATCTCGACGTACGCAAGGCGGCCGTGCTAGCCCTGTCGCGCTGGGCGGACCGGCCAGAGGTGGCCGCCGCGCTGCGTGCCGCCCTGTCGGACCCGGACGCCGACGTCCGCGCCCATGCCCGCAGCGCCATCGCCGGCGGAAGCGGATCCCGAACTGCGGGAGGAGAAGGCGTCCTAGCGTAACCACGCTTGCTGCCGGGCCTCCGCATCCGGAAGGCCGAGCTCTGGTATCACACTCACCAGTGTTCCCAGCGCAGAACCTCCTCGCGCGGGATGCGGCGGGCGGGCTTGAAATCGGTGCCGACCGTGTAGGCCAGCGGAATTCACACCGCCGGCATGAGGTCGTCGTAAGGTACGCCGAGCACCTGGGCTGGGGCGCTGCCGGCAGTTGAAACATGGTGACGTTGGGGATGTCGCGCACGCCGCGGTGCGGGCGGAGACCCCCAACCCCGCCCGCACGATCTTGGGTCGTCAGGCGACGACGAGGGCCTCGGCCCTGAACTCGCGGCCGGCGACGATTTCGGAGACGAACCCGTCGGGGCCGACGGGGCGGTCGCCGATCAGGGTGACCCGGTGCAGGGTGCGCTGGACGTCGAGGTGGTCGAGGTCGGACGGGGCGAGGTGGGCGGTGGCCCGGTTGTCCCAGAAGGCGACGCTACCCGGCTGCCAGCGGAAGCGGACGGTGTACTCGGGACGGGTGATCTGCTCGTACAGCGACTCCAGGACGCGACGGCTCTCCAGAGCCGAGAGGCCGACGATGTGGTCGGTGAAGCCCGGGTTGACGAACAGCGCCCGCTCACCGGTCTCGGGATGCACCCGCACCACCGGATGCACGGAGACCAGCAGGTTGTCGTTGATCCGCTTGACCAGTTTGCCGTCCTCGTCGGTGGTCTGGTAGCCGGCGAGGAAGCGGTGCTCGGCGCGCAGGCCGTCCACGAAGTCGCGTAGTGGCGCCGACAGGCCCTCGTAGGCGGCGACCAGGTTGGTCCACTGGGTGTCGCCGCCGAACTCGGGGACGGTCTCGGCGCGCAGGATCGAGGCGGCGGGCGGGTTGACGGCGGCGGTGACGTCGGTGTGCCAGCCGGAGTAGTAGGAGTACTGCCGCTTGCGGTACAGCTCGCGGTAGTTTGCGCCGTAGCGTTCCTCGTAGCGGCGCGGGTCGATGGTGAGGATCTGCGGGAACTCCTCCGGCGGGGCGTCCTCGTGCGGGTGGGCGTGGGTGAGCTCGCCGAACTGGCGGGCGAAGGCGATCTGGGCGGCGTGGTCGAGGTTCTGTCCGCGGAAGAAGACCACCTTGTGGGCGAGCAGGGCCTGGCGGATCTCCTCGACCGTGGTGGGGCCGAGGGGGTGGGCGAGGTCGACGCCGGTGATCTCGGCGCCGATGTGCCCGGCGACGCGTTTGATGGCGAGGATGGACGAGGATGACATGGTGAAGCGCTCCCTGAAGCTTTGACGGGTGTTCGAGCGGAAACGGGGATGGCGGGACCCGGAGGTCACCGCATGGCACAGAGCGCGCTCGCCTGCCGTCTGAGATCGACGTGGAGGCGAGCCACCAGAAGCTCGCTGCTCTTCACAAGCCAGATCGTGCGCCCAGAAATCCATGTATGTCAAGTAGGAAATGTTGACTTTAGGCGTCCCTGCTCTTAGCTTCATGGCATGACCGATCTCGATGTCACGGCCGACGTCCTGGTCGCGGGCGGCGGGCCCGCGGGCGCGTGGGCCGCGATCAAGGCCGCCGAGGCGGGTGCCGACGTCGTCCTGGTGGACAAGGGCTATCTCGGCACGAGCGGTGCCACCGCCGCCGCCGGCACCGGCGTGTGGTACGTCGATCCCGACCCTGCGGCGCGCGAGGAGGCGATGGCCTCCAGGGAGGCCCTGGGCGGCTACCTCGCCGACCGGAGCTGGATGGCCCGCGTCCTCGACCAGACCTACGCCAACATGAACGAGCTGGCGGAGGTGAGCCGCTATCCCTTCCCCGTGGGAGAGGACGGCCGTCAGATCCGCCGCGGTCTGCAAGGCCCCGAGTACATGCGCCGCATGCGCATTCGCGCACGCCGCTCGGGGGTGCGCGTGCTCGATCACAGCCCCGTTATCGAGCTGCTGGTGGACGCGGAGGGCGCGGTCGCGGGCGCGGCCGGTTACCGCAGGCAGCACGACCGGTCCTATGGGGTACGCGCGGGTGCGGTGGTGCTGGCCACCGGCGGCTGCGCCTTCCTCAGCAAGGCACTCGGCTGCGACGTCAACACCGGCGACGGAGCGCTGCTCGCCGCGGAGACCGGGGCCGAGCTGTCCGGCATGGAGTTCTCCAACGCCTACGCCATCGCCCCCGAGTTCACCTCCGTGACCAAGACCGCCTTCTACTCCTACGCCACCTTCTACCACGCCGACGGAAGTGTCCTGGAAGGCGCGGGCAGCACGCGCGGCCGGTCCGTGATCGCGCGGGCGCTGCTGTCCGAGCGCGTCTTCTGCCGACTCGATCAGGCGGGGGAAGAGATCAGACAGGCGATGCGGCTGGCCCAGCCCAACTTCTTCCTCCCCTTCGACCGCCAGGGCATCGACCCCTTCGCCGAGCTGTTCCCCGTCACGCTGCTGGCCGAGGGCACCGTGCGCGGGACCGGCGGCATCCGCCTCACCGGCTACGACTGCGCGACCTCCGTCCCCGGACTGTACGCCGCCGGTGACGCGGCCACCAGGGAGCCGATCTGCGGCGGCTTCACCGGCGGCGGCAGCCACAACGCGGCGTGGGCCATGTCGTCCGGCACCTGGGCGGGGCAGGCCGCCGCCCGTCACGCCCGCACGTTGGGCGCCCGCGCGGCCAGGCGCGCAGTGATCGGGGCCGGCGGCGCCGGGCTGCGGCCGACCGGCACCGGCCGGGCCGGGCACCGCGAGATCGTCGAGGCGGTCCAGGCCGAGGTGCTGCCGTACGAGAAGAACTACCTGCGCCACGGCGACCGGCTCGCGCCCGCACTGGCCTCGCTCGATGAGACCTGGACGCGGGCCAGGCAGGCCCTGCGCGCGGATGGCCCCGACGTCGTACGCGCCCGCTCGGCGGCCGCGATGGCGGCCCACGCCCGCTGGATGTACGCCAGCGCGCTGGCCAGGACCGAGAGCCGCGGCATGCACAAGCGCGAGGACTACCCGGGTTCCGACCCGGCCCAGCACCACCGGCTGAGCTGCGGCGGGCTCGACGAGGTGTGGGTCGCGCCCGAGACAGGGCGGCCCCTGGCGGTGGCGTCGTGATCGAGATCGTGGTGCGCGACCGGTGCATCGCCTGCGACAAGTGCATACAGGTCTGCCCGACGGACGTCTTCGAACGAGGGGATGACGGGGTGCCGCTGATCGCACGGCAGGGCGACTGCCAGACGTGCTTCATGTGCGAGGCGTACTGCCCGGTGGACGCCCTCTACGTGGCGCCGGTCGCGCACCCGCTCCCGGAGCCGCCCGATGTGACGGAACTGGCCGAGCGGGGATTGCTGGGCGGTTACCGCGCGCAGATCGGCTGGGGCTACGGGCGCACCCCGGGCGCGCGGCGGGCGATCGGGCCGGTGCTGCCGGCGGCGTCGCAGGTGATCATCTCGTGACGGGGCGGCGTCCACGCCGTAGCCGGCGGCAGCCGTACGGCTGTGTCCTTGGTCAGAGTGCCGCCTTCCCGGCCACGCACGACAAGACCATTCGCTGACGAACATCGGAAAGGTTTCGGCTCATGCCTGTGGAGTTTCTCGGGATCGGCGGGACCAATGACGGCTCGGAGACCTCTCCGCGCTCGGGTTCCTCCTTCGACAAGCAGTACACGCTGCGGCTCGCGCGCGCTCACCAGGAGTACGGCTGGGATCGGGTGCTGTTCGCCTACGGCTCGGGCTCGCCCGATCCCGCGCAGGTGGCCGCCTACGTGGCGACCAGGGTCGAAGACCTGCAGATCCTGCTGGCGCACCGGCCGAACGTGTCCTACCCGACGTACGCGCTCAAGACCTTCGCCATCCTCGACCAGATCAGCGACGGGCGGCTGACGGTGCACTTCATCACCGGCGGCAACGACCACGAGCAGGGCAGGGAGGGCGACGTCCTGACCAAGGACGAGCGTTACTCCCGGACCAGGGAGTACATCCAGATCGTCAAGAAGGGCTGGACGTCGAGGGAGCCGTTCGACCACGAGGGCGAGCACTACTCGTTCAGGGATTTCGTCTCGGACGTGTTCCCGCTGCAGCAGCCCCGGCCCAGGGTGTCCTTCGGTGGATCGTCGGAGGCCGCCTACGCGGCGGGCGGGGCGGAGGCCGACATTTACTGCCTGTGGGGGGAGCCGCTGGCCGAGACGGCACAGCAGATCGCCTCGGTGAAGCAGGCAACGTTGCGAGCGGGGCGAAGTGACGTGCCCAAGTTCCAGGTGGCGTTCCGGCCGATGATAGCGCCGACCGAGGAGCTGGCCTGGGAGAAGGCCCGGCGCATCCTGGGGGATCTGCACAGGATGGGGGCGAACCGGCGCTGGTTGTCCGGCCCGCCGCAGAACGCCGGCTCGCAGCGGCTGCTCGAGGTCGCGGCCAAGGGGGAACGGCACGACCGCGCGTTGTGGACGCCGACCGCCGAGGCCACGCAGGGAGCGGGCAACTCGACGGCGCTCGTCGGCACCCCCGAGACCATCGCCGAGGCCCTGCTGGACTACTACGACCTGGGCGTCGAGATCCTCTCGGCCCGTGGCTACGACATCCTGGACGACGCCATCGACTTCGGGCGGCATGTGATCCCGCTGGTCCGTGAGGGGGTCGCCGAACGGGACCGGCAGCGGGCGGCGCGGGCACCGCTGAGCCGGGTCGCGCCATGACCGCGCCCGCGTCCTCGACCGTCCTGGACGATCCGGTACGGGCCTCGCTCCTCGGGGCGCACGCCCATCTCGCCGAGCGGCGGGGTCGCGTGCTGCGTTATCCCCTCGACGTCTCTCCGTTCCTGTCGATGCCGCCCGCCCCAGGCCCGGCCGACTGGGCCGATGTCGCCGCGCTGGTGGGACCCGGCGGGCACGTGGCCCTGACCGGCCCGATATCGGCGGCTCCGGTCGGCTGGGAGGAGGTGATGAACGTTCAGGGAGTCCAGCTCACCGGTGAGCACGTTGCCGGTGCGGACGACGCCGACGTGGTCCGGCTGGGCACGGAGGACGTGCCGGAGATGCTGGATCTCGTCAAGCGGACGAAGCCGGGCCCGTTCCTGCCGCGTACCATCGAACTCGGCGTCTACCTCGGCCTCAGGTCCGGCGGCGTGCTGGTGGCGATGGCCGGCGAACGCCTGCACCCGCCCGGCTGGACCGAGATCAGCGCCGTCTGCACCGACCCCGCCCACCGAGGCCGCGGACTGGCAACCAGGCTGGTGCTAGCCGTCGCCGCGGGCATCCGGAACCGGGGCGAGACGCCATTCCTGCACGCGTCGGCCGCCAATATCGGCGCGATCCGCCTGTACGAGCGGCTCGGCTTCCGCCTGCGCCGCACCCCGGACTTCCGCGCCGTACGTGTTCCGGCGCTGGATCCGTCCCAGGGCACCCCGGTGCCGATCACATAACCGACGCGACGGCCGCAGCGTGACCACGGCCGTCGGCACCAGCCGCCCGTTGTTTCGGCCCCGTCCAGAAGGAACAGGGCCAAACATGGATCTTCAGTGGTCTTCCTGGTACGACCTACGAGAACAGTCGTGCGGCGTGACGTAGAGCGTAGGACGCGACCTGGCGGCCCAGCCTCACCCCGGCCTGGTCGGCGGAGCGGGTGTGGATGCCCGACCAGACCCGGGCGTCGACGTTCTCGTCGGTCAGGACCTTCCATGCGGTGTAGGTGCGAGTGACCCCGGGCGCGGTCGGGCTCGTGAGCTCGAACGGTTCGCGGGAGTGGGAACCGACCAGTGAGGTCAGCACCTGCTCGGCGGCGCCGGCGTAGGTGTTGTGGCCGCTCGGGTAGTCCGGGTGCGACGGCGTCGTGTGCAGCGGTGTCCAGGCTGGATCCGAGGGAATGGAGGGGTGGCCGGTGTCGGCGGCGCGGAGCGCGGTGACCGGGCGCCATCTCACATAGGTGTATTTGGTATCCGAAGTGGCGATCTGGGTGTCCACCAGAGCGACATGGAAGAGCGCGACGAGCTCGGTCTTCCTCGGTGCCGGTAGGCGGGATTGGACGAGGGCGGCACGCAAGACACCGTTGTAGATGGTCAGCGAGGACCCCAGCCAGAACTGCGCGATGTCCGTCTGGGCCTGCGTGCGTGCGATGCTGTTTGCCGCGCCGTAGTCGCGTACTTCCTCAAGGTCGGCCCGATATTCCGGAGAGCCGAGCTCGGGAGGAGGCCCTGGCCGGAATCGGTCGACGCGGCTCAAGAGGAACGGTCTGGCAAACCTCGTGCCCGCCTGAAGGGCCGGCCCGAGAGCCGGCGGCGTGGGCTGCCAGACTCCGGGCGCGGCTTGCGGGACCGGGTACGGCGGGTTTACCGACGCCGGGTCCAGGCCGTCATCGGTTCGTTCGGTGAGCAGCGCCGTCGCCTCCTCGGCTCCGGCCGCCACACCCCGATCCTTGGACGGGCCGGCGGGGATGCGCGCCAGCGTCGCCGCGAACGCAGCGTCCAACTCGGCGGCGCGGGCCGGAATCAGGCTCACGAGTGAGGTGCGGACCGCGGAGGCGAGCGCGGCGTCCTGGAAGGCGCGCAGGCGGGGACCGGATCGCAGGGCGCGGGCGGCGGACACCCAGCTGATGGCCCACGTGCGGCTGTTGGTGACCTGTGTGGAAGACCCGGCGGCGGCGATGGTGTCGGCGGTGACGTCGTACCATTCCACCGCCACGTCGACGTCGGGCGGGCCCGATGTCCGCGCTGTCGACGCGGAGGCGGCTGTGCCGCTCAAGGCCGTGCTGGTGGCGAGCACGGCCACCGTGACGGCGGAGCGCAGCCGGTGAGGCGGAGTGTTTCGCGTGCGGGGTGAAGGCGTTAACAAAGCGAGGCGTCCTTTCTGAGCGGCAAAGGGATGCGGTCGGTCTGAGCATTCGGCTGTGGCATCAGGCATCGGCGCTCATCCGCGCAACAGCGGTAGGAGCAGGTCGCCCTGACGCTTGATCTCTGGCAGATAGGGGGTGTCGGAGAGCACGAAGTGGGTGATGCCGAGGGCCTGGTACCTGCGCAGCGACTTCGCCACGTCCTCTGCCGAGCCGACCAGCCAGGTCGTGCCCGCGCCGCCGCCGCCGAACTTACCTGGGGTGGTGTAGAGGTTGTCGTCGAGCACCTCTCCGCGTGCGGCCAGGTCGAGCAGCCGTTGCTGGCCGACGGCGGTGAACCGGTTGGGGTCGCGGGAGATGCCGCCGTTCGCCATCTGCACGACCTTGGCCTCGGCGTCGGCCCAGGCCTGTTCGGTGGTGTCCCGCACCAGTGTGGTGACCCGCAGCCCGAACTCCAGCGGAGGGTGCTCGCGTCCGAGCTTCTCGCCGAGCTCCTTGAGCCGCTCGATCCGCTCCCCGATGCCGTCGAGCGGCTCGCCCCAGAAGAGCTGGACGTCGGCCTCCGTGGCGGCCACCTTCTCGGCGGCTTCCGAGGCGCCGCCGAAGTAGAGCCGGGGGTGCCGGCGCTCGCCCCGGACGACTGTGCGCGGCACCACGGTGGAGTCGGTGACGGTGAAGTGCTCGCCGTGGTAGGTGACGTTCTCCTCGGTCCACAGCTTGCGCACGAGCTGGAGGAACTCCTTGGTGCGGGCGTAGCGGTGGGCCTGGTCGCCTTCGCTGTCGCCGTACGCCGCGAGGTTGTCCTTGCCCGACACGATGTTGATCAGCACCCGTCCCCCGCTGAGATGGTCGAGGGTCGCGGCGGCGGAGGCGAACTTCGCCGGATGCCAGTAGCCAGGCCGGACGGCGATCAGCGGCTGGAAAGTTGTCGTCCGCGCGGCCAGGGCGGTGGCGACCGTGAAGGTGTCGGGCCGTCCCCAGCCGGTGCCGATGAGCGCCCCTCCCCACCCGTGCTCCTCGAGGGCCTTGGCCTGGCTGGTGAGGGTCTCCAGGCTGTTGTGATTCTCGACGACGACGTCGCCGCGGTGCCCGGGCTGCGCTTGGTTGGGGATGTACCAGAGGAACTGGAGATTCATCAGTCGGTCTTCCTGCTCGATGGTCCTATGACTCAGATCGCTCTCCAAAACCCACGAGCCTGGCACGGCCACAGCGCGGCCCTCGGTGCTGGAGGCCATCACGGCGGCGGCGATCCCGCCGGCCGTCGGCGCGCACTCGCCGGTCATCTCTGCCGAACCCAGGACGCCTACGAGCTGGCCCGGTCGGCGTTCGAGCGGTTCCGGCGGCAACCGGTCGCGGCGCGTAACGGCTTCCCCTACGACGACCTGGAGGACTTCGTCGCGCGGGGCTCGGCGCTCGCCGAGGTGGTCCCGGTGGTCCGCGCGGAGCTGGGCTGAGACCGGCACAACCGGAGACGATCATGCCGTCCGATCGCGAGCCGGGCAGTGCGATCGGCCCGTCCACCGCCTCCGGCAGGCAGGGGATGGGCCGTTCCCTTCAGCGGGGGGACGATGGCCCGAACGGGCGGTCGCCGCGCAGAGTGATGCGGTGCATGACCCGGTGGGCGGTGCCGTAGTCGCGGTTGGCGTAGTGGGATGTGCTGCGGTTGTCCCACATGGCCACGTCGCCGAGGCTCCAGCGGTGGCGGATGATGTGCTCCGGCTTGGTCAGGTGAGCGTAGAGCAGGTCGAGGATGTGACGGCTCTCAGCCCCGGAGACGCCGACGACGTGCGAGGTGAAGCCGGGGTTGACGAACAGGCCCTTGCGTCCGGTCTCGGGGTGGACGCGTACGACGGGGTGCTCCACCGGGTCCAGCCGGGTGACGACCTCGCCGTCCCAGACGCTGCCCTTGCCGCCGCGCCGCTGGGCCAGGTAGTAGCCGAACTCCCGGTTGCCGTCGTGCACCGCGGTGAGCTGGTCGGCCAGTTCCCGTACGGGCGCGGCAAGGGAGTCGTAGGCGAGCTGGCTGTCGGCCCAGCTCGTGTCCCCGCCGGTGGGAGGCAGGACCACGGCACGCAGGATCGAGCCGAGCGGTGGGCGGGGCATGAAGGTGACGTCGGTGTGCCAGACGTCGGCGAAGCCGTTGTCGGCGCTGTCGAGCGCGTAGATCTCCGGGTGCGCCTCGTCCACGCCGCCGACGACGGGGTGGGATGCGGTCAGCTCGCCGAGGCGGCGGCCCAGGGTGACTTGGCCGTCCTCGTCGAGCGTCTGCCCGGAGAAGAAGAGCACCTTCCGCTGGACGAGTGCGGCTCGTACCGCGGCCAGCTCCTCGTCGTCGGCGGTCGCCAGGTCGAGCCCTTCTATCTGAGCGCCGAAGTGCGGTCCGAGCGGGCGCAGGGTGAGCTTGGTGGCCAGGGGTGTGGACATGTGCGCTCCTGTTCTGTGGTGGTCATCCGGCGGCGTCGCGGACGGCATGACTGACGGTGGCACGCAGGGCCGTGTACTCGGGGAGGGCGCGGAGTTCGTCGGGCTCCAGGCCGGTGCGGGGCAGAGGGACGTCGAGGTCGAGGGCGATCTGGCCGGGCCTGCTGGTGAGCACGACGACGCGGCTGCCGAGGAAGACCGCCTCTTCGACGCTGTGGGTGACGAACACGGAGGTGCGGCCCGTCTGCTCACTGACCCGGCGCAGGTCCTCCTGCAGCCGCTCGCGGGTGAGCGCGTCCAGGGCCGCGAACGGCTCGTCAAGCAGCAGCAGCGGATTGTCGCCCGCCAGCGCCCTGGCGATGGCCACGCGCTGTTGCTGACCACCGGAGAGCTGCCAGGTCCGGCGGTGGGCCACGTCGTGCAGGCCGACCCGTTCCAGGAGCTCCGGCACCCGGCGGGCGCGTTCCTCGCGGGGGACGCCGGCGTAGCGCAGCGCGAGCCCGACGTTGCCGCTCACGCTCTTCCAAGGGAACAGCCGGGGCTGCTGAAACACGATCCCGGCGCCGGCGCCGGGCACCGGCAGAGCTCCGGCAGTGCGGACGACGCCGGCGGTGGGCCGCTCGAAGCCGGAGATCAGGCGCAGCAGCGTGCTCTTGCCGCAGCCGGACGCCCCGACGATCACGAGGAACGAGCCCCGGGGGACGTCCAGCGAGATCGGGCCGAGCGCGGTCACGGCGTCCGCGCCCGTCCCGTACACGTGCACGACCTCCTCCACATGGACGGTGGGGTCCGTACCGAGCTCAAGGGGTGAGGACATCGGGCAGGCCCTTGTTGTAGATGGCGTTCCGCACGGTCGCCAGATCGGGGACGGCTTCGATCTTCTGCAGGTCCTTGAGGAACTGCGCGGCGCTGACGAGGTTCTCGGCCAGCGCGCCCGGCCGCTCCGGCGTGCCGAGCCATTCGGCGGAGGCCAGGTCGGCGGGCTTGAGGAAGACGCCCTGGGTGAGCTGGTCCTCGGCGTCCTCCTTGGTCAGGTTGAGCTCGGCGGCGACGGCCGCGCCGGCCTCGGCGCGGTTGTCGGTGATGAGCTGTAGAGCCCTCGCCTCGGCCTTGCGCCAGGCGTCCACCGCGTCCGGGTGCGCCTTGAGGAACGTGGTGGACACCACCCCGAGGTCCAGCGTGGGCTTGCCGGCCGTGGCCAGCTCTCGGCTGGTGATCAGGACCTTACCGTCCTTCTCCAGCTCCTTCAGGGTGGGCAGCCAGGTGTAGGCGGCGTCGATGTCGCCGCGCGTCCAGGAGGCGAGGATGTCCTGCGGTTCGAGGTCGACGATGGTCAGCTCCGACTCGCGCACCCCCGCCCGGTCGAGCGCGGCCAGCAGGCTGTAGTGGGAGGTCGAGGCGAACGACGTGGCGACCTTCTTGCCGCGCAGGCCCTCGATCGCCGACACGCCGCTGTCGTTCCTGACGACCAGGGCCTCGTTGTCGCCGGCCACGTCGAGCACGAACGCCACCTGGTACGGGATGTTCAGCGGGGCCGACAGTCCGCGGGCCACCGGGCTGGAGCCGATGGCGGCGATGTCCACGCTGCCGGCCACGAAGGCGGTGTTGATACTGGCGCCGGAGTCGAACTTCGTCCACTGGATCTGGTAGCCGGGCAGCGCCTCCTCCAGCCACCGCTTGTTCTTGACGATGAGGTCGCCGCTGGGGAACGCCTGGTAGGCGAGGCGGATGCGGTTGGCCGCCGCGTCGTCACCGCCTCCCCGGGACGCGGTGCCGTCACCGCAGGCGGCCAGGACCGTGATCAGCACGAAGGACAGCAGGAATCTCAGACGCATGGCGGCTTCCTCATGAGGCACGTGCGGCGGGTCACGAGCGGCCCCGCCATGGGATGAGCCGTTTCTCCACGACCCGCAAAAGGCCGTCGATGAGCAGGCCCGACAGGCCGATGGCCAGCAGTCCCAGCACCACGACGTCGGTCTGCAGGTAACGCTGGGCGTCCCGCACCATGCCGCCGATGCCGGGCACGCCGTTGACCGTCTCGGCGGCGACCACGGACGAGTACGCGATGCCGACGGCCAGGCGCACGCCGGTGAAGATCTCCGGCAGGGCGTTGGGCAGCACCACGTCCCGGATGACGTCGCGCCGCCTGGCGCCCAGCGCCCTGGCGGCCTCGACCAGGTCGGACGGCGCGCCGTGCACCGCGGCGGCGGTGGCCACCGCGACCGGCGGTAGCGCCGCGATCGCCAGCAGCCACAGCTTGGGCGTCTCGTCGATGCCGAACCAGATGATGAGCAGGCTGAAGTACGCCAGCGGTGGTAGCGCCCGCACGAACGTGACCACCGGCTCGGCCACGACGCGGATCCACGGCACGGTGCCGAGCACGACGCCCACGACGAGCCCGCCTGCCACGCCGATCGCGGATCCGATGAGGATGCGCCGCAGGCTGATCCCGAGGTGCTCGACGAGCAGACTGCCGCTGTAGCCGCGGATGCCGTCGTACGTCGTGGACAGCCGCAGGAGCTGCTCCCACACGGCGCCGGGGGAGGGGATGAAGGAGGGGTTGGCCGCCGCGGTCGCGGCGAGCTGCCACAGGCCGAGGAGTGCGGCCGCGGCGAGCACGCGCACCACGATCCTGCGTGTCGCCGGTCGCCGTCGCCGGGCGGCGGACGCCGGTCCGCCGTCGGGAACGGCGGTCGAGGGGGCGGCCGTCGAGGTGGGCGAGGTCACCGTCTCAGACGGGCTCATGACCACGAAGCTACGGCGACACCTCGCTAAAGTCAACATTTCCTACTAGTTTTAAGGGTTATGCTGTGAGCCGTGGATCGTCAACGACCACGAGAGCAGCGAGGTCATTGCGACCTGGCCGCCCTCGGCGTCCGGCTCGACGTCTCACCGGGGGCCCGAGGCGGCGCTGCGCGCCGTGCTCGGCACCCCGCTCGGCCATATGACCCTGAGGTGATCATGACCACCCTTCGCGAATACCTGTCGCACAAGCGCACCGCGCTGATGGCCCGCCGCGCGGCCCCCGCGTCCGGGCCGGTACCGCTGCACGCCCACGTCACCGCGGAGGGCCGCAGCGGAATCCGGCGCATCAGGATCAGGGATCACCAGCTCATCAGTGACAGCGGCCCCGACTTCGCCGGCTACGACCTCGGCCCCGCCTCGCCCGAGCTGCAGGCCGGCGTGCTCGGGAGCTGCGTGACCCACATCTTCCTCATCAAGGCGGCCGAGTTGGAGGTGCCGCTGGACGCGCTCGAGGTGGACGTGCGCGCCGAATACGACTCCAGGGCCCAGCAGCCGGGCGAGAGCGGCGTCCCGGTGCACCCGTACGGCTTCCGCTACGAGGTGCTGATCGACTCGCCCGCCTCGGACGAGGAGCTGGCGAGGCTGCACGACGAGGTCGAGCGGGTCTGCCCGATACTCAACCTGATCCGCAATCCGCAGCCCGTCACTGGGGCGGTGGTCAGGATCCGCTGATCGTCCGGGTCCGGGCCGCGGCGCCGTGCGTGCTCAGAAGCCGATCGGCTCACGGACCAGCACGACCGTGGCCCGCTCCGGCAGGGCCTCGCGCTCGACGATGAGGATCTTGCCGATGAACGACGACTGCCCGAACTCCTGGAGGCGCCGGTGCTCGCGCGGCAGGCTGTACGAGCGGACCCGCCGCAGCGCCGTCTCCAGGTCCGGCACCACCTTTTGGGCGCCGGTCACCCAGACGACCTTGCGCGCTCCGGACGCGTACGGCGCGAGCTGGCTGCCGCTGGCCGAGGCGATGACCAGGTGGCCCTCCTCCGTCACCGCGTGCACGCTGCCTACGACGTACTCGGCCGTGGCGCCGAGACGGACGACCGCAAGCACACCGATCAATGGAGAGTCCTTCAAGCGTCATGTCTGGCTTGTGGCGATGACGTGGACCAGCACGGATTCGTCGGGGAGCAGAGGCGGCACGGCGATGCCCGAGACGGCGAGCGCCGAGCCGGGCAGGGCGAAGCCGCCGCTCGTCCAGGCCGGGGCCGTCCCATGCGCGGTCACGGGCATGAGCGGACGCACCGAGTAGACGGTCGCCGGGTCGAGGCCGGGCAGCCGGACGCGGCCCGGTGGCCAGGTGGATGGGCGGTCCAGCATGGCGATCTCGTAGATGGCCTCGGTGGCGTCGGCCGCGACGACGCCATGGGCCTGCACGCTCTCGGGGGCGTCGTCGATGCGGACCATGGCGCCGGTGTGGAGCAGGTGGCGGTGCTGTTTGTGCAGGGAGATCCAGGCGGCCAGGTCGTCGAGTTCGCCGTCGGCGAGCGTGGTGAGATTCCATTCGATCCCGTAGTGGCCGAAGAACGCGGTCGCGGCGCGGAAGGGCAGATCGTGCCGACGGCCGGTGGTGTGGGAGCGGTCGGCGCCGATGTGGCTGCCGATCAGCTCGGGCGGCAGCAGCTGTCCGGTCCAGCGCATGATCTGCCGGCGTTCGGCCGGGTCGATGCAGTCGCTGGCCCAGACGCGGTCGGTGCGCTGCAGGATGCCGAGGTCCACGCGGCCCCCGCCGCCGGAGCACGACTCGATCTCCAGGCGCGGGTGTTCGGCCCGGATCTCATCGAGCAGCCGGTAGACGGCGTGGGTCTGGGCGTGGACAGAGGCCCGGCCGGCCCGGATCGTGGATCCGGCGTCCACGAGGTCGCGGTTGTGGTCCCATTTGATGAAGTCGAGGTCGTATTCGCTGATCAGGGCGAGCAGCCGTTCCTTGATGTAGGCGTAGGCCTCGGGGTTGGTCAGGTCCAGGACCTGCTGGTGCCTGGCGGGCGGTGGCAGGCGGTCGCCGGTCCGCAGGATCCAGCCGGGGTGGGCGCGGGCCAGGCCGGAGTCCGGGTTGATCATCTCGGGTTCGAACCAGAGCCCGAACTGCATGCCGAGCTCCTTGACCCGTTTGACCAGCGGATGCAGTCCGTCGGGCCAGACGTCCGGGTCGACGTACCAGTCCCCGAGTCCGGACCTGTCGTCGCGGCGGCCGTTGAACCAGCCGTCGTCGAGCACGAACCGTTCGACCCCGACCCGGGCGGCGCGGTCGGCGAGGTTCAGCAGGCGGTCCAGGTCGTGGTCGAAGTAGACGGCCTCCCAGGTGTTGAGCACGACGGGACGGGGTGAGGACGGGTGGGAGGGGCGGGCGCGCAGGTGGTCGTGGAAGCGGCGGGCCGCCTGGTCGAGGCCGCGGCCGTAGGTGGCGTAGAGCCACGGGGTCCGATAGCTCTCGCCGGTCGGCAGGATGATCTCGCCGGGCAGCAGCAGTTCGCCGCCGCCCAGCATGGTGCGGCCGGTGGAGGTGCGTTCGGCGTAGTGGCGGTGGTTGCCGCTGAAGCCGACGTGCAGGCCCCATGCCTCGCCGCGCTGGAAGCCGAGGTCGGAGGTGCCTGCGAGCAGGACGGTGGCGGCGTCGGCGCCGGTCCGGCTGCGGCGGTTCTCGCGCAGGTGAGTGCCGACGGTGAGGGGGCGCCGCTGGGGGATGCGTTCCTTGGCCCATCGCCCGGCCTGGTCGAGCAGTTCGGTGGGCGTGCCGGGGACGGCGAAGGCGAGGTTGAGCGTGTCCAGGGTGTAGGGCAGCTCGTGCTGGTTGCGCAGGTCCGCTCTTGCGCGGAGGAGGCCCGAGTGGTCGAGTTCGATGATGATCGTGAGGGTGAGACGGGCATACTCGTCTCGTGCGGTGGCGGTGAGGGTATGCCCGGTCTGCTGATAGGCGACGCTGGTGAATGCGGGGGACCAGTTCTGTCCCTGGTGGTGGCCGGACAACCCGGGCATGCCCATCCAGCCGGTACGGGCTTCTGGCACCAGAGGAGTCCGTACGGGCACGTCGACGGTCATGTCCGGCCGGGGGCGCAGGTCGGCCGCGAGGTGAGCCAGAGAGTCGTCGTCGAGCACGCCCAGGTCCGGCCCCCAGTGCAGGATCGCAGGCAGGGCGTTGGACGGGCACTCGATGACCACGGACACGCCGGCGGCTCTGAAGTGCAGGATCTGCATGAACGGCTTTCTGTGAGGCGGAGCGGAGGTCGTACGCGGCGTCAGCCCTTCAACCCTCCGCTGAGCAGGTCGAGTCGCCAGAAGCGCTGCAGGAACAGCAGCAGGGCGATGAGCGGGATCACCGACACGGCGGCGCCCACGATGGCGATGCCGTACAGGACGGGCTGGCCCGAGCCCTTGCTGAGCAGGGTGTACAGGCCCACGGTGATCGGGAACTTGGTCTCGTCCGACAGCATGATGTACGGCAGCAGGAAGTTGTTCCAGGTTCCGACGAACTGCAGCAGGAAGATCGTCACCATGCCGGGGATCATCATGGGCAACCCGATCGAGCCGAAGATGCGATACTCGCCCGCCCCATCGATCCTGGCCGCCTCCATCGTCGCGTCCGGGACGGACGCCATCGCGTACACCCTTGCCAGGTAGATGCCGAACGGCGAGATGAGGCCCGGCAGCAGGACCGACCAGTAGCCGCCCACCAGGTCCATCTCGGACATGATCAGGTATTGCGGGATGGCCAGCGTCATGCCGGGCACGAGGACCCCGGCCAGGACGGCGTAGAACAGGATGTTGCGGCCGCGGAACTCGTACTTGGCCATGGCGTACCCGGCCAGCGTCGAGATCAGGGTCGAGACCGCGGAGCCCGCGACCGCGTACAGGACGCTGTTGGCCGTCCACCGCAGGTAGAGGCCGTTCCCGTAGGTGAACAGGTCGCGCAGGTTGTCCAGCAGGCCCGTTCCTGGGGCGAAGGTGAACGTCGAGAACAATTCGCCGCTCGACTTGGTCGAAGCCACGAGCACCCACGCGACGGGCACCAGGCAGTAGATCGAGCCGATGAGCAGGACAAGGGTGGGAAGGATCTGGGCGCGCCGGTGTGGGAGCACGTGGCCGGTGGCACTCACTGCATGCCTCCGAAGGCGCGCTTCTGGGTGACCTTCAGGAGCACGACCGAGACCACAAGGGTGCCTGCTGCCAGCAGGACGGAGGCGGCCGAGGCCAGCGGCAGGTCGTCCCGGATGAAGGCGTTGCGGTAGATGTGCATCAAGGGCACCCAATCCTGAGAGATCTCCGTGGTCATCGGTCTCACGGTGGTCGGCTCGCCGTACACCTGCAGCGTTCCGATCAGCGCGAACAGTCCGGTGAGCACGAGCGCGGGCGCCACCAGCGGGATCTTGATCCGCCAGGCGATCTGCCATTCGGAGGCTCCGTCGATGCGTGCCGCGTCGTAAAGCTCCGACGGGATGCCGCGCAGCGAAGTGAAGATAATGATCATGTTGAAGCCGACGCCGCCCCACACCGCGATGTTGGCCAGCGACGGGTAGATGCCGCCCGCGCCCAGAAATGGGATCGCACCCAGTCCCAGCTCCCGGGTCAGGTAGCTGAACGGGCTGGTCGATGGCAGGTACATGAAGCCCCACAGCAGCGAGGCCGTCACGCCCGGGACGGCGTACGGGATGAAGATCGCCGTGCGCGAGAACCTCCTGGCCCGCGACCCGGCATGGTCGAGGAGCAGCGCGAACAGCAGCGCCAGCCCGAGCGTGAGCGGCACGCTGATCAGGCCGTAGAGGGCGAGTCGGCCGAAGCCGGTGAAGAACTCGGGGTCGGTGAGTGTCTTCAGGTAGTTGTCGAGTCCGACGAAGACCTCCTCGCGTGTGCCGAAGATGCCCTTGCCGGTCAACCGCAGGCCGCGCGCGCTGAGGTAGATCGCGTAGCCGATGGGGATCGCCAGAAAGGCCAGGAAGAGCAGCACAGCGGGCGCCACGAACAGATACGGCGCCCGGGATCTGCGCTCGGCCCCGGTCGTGGCGGTCATGGACCCGCGACCTTGAAGCCGGTGGTCTTCATGTCCTCCATCACGAGGTTGTGCGTCTTCTTCAGCGCGTCCCTCAGCGGGGTGCGGTTCTTGATCGCGGCGGAGACGGCGTCCTGGTACGCACTCTTGGCGGTGTTGACGTTCGGACCCCAGCTGATGTGCGGGATCGTGCGCTGGGCCGCCTTGGTGGCGATGTCCCAGTAGTCCTTCTGGTTCGCCGTCAGCTTGGGCGGCGGACTGCTGCTCGCGGCCTGCTGACCGGCCAGCGACGCCGGGTACTCGCCCAGCGAGATCTGGACGTCGTACGCCGTCTTGTTGGTGTTCATCCACTTGGCGAACGTCGCCGCGGCCTCGGGGTGCTTGGAGGCCTTGGTGACGGTCAACGCGGAGCCGCCCTGGAAGGCCACCCGGTCGTCGCCCGCCTTCCACTGGGGGAGAGGCGCGATGGCCCAGTCGCCCGCCTGCTTCTCCGCGATTCCGTACAGCACGCCCGGCGCCCACAGGGCGGCTGGCCAGGTGAGGATCTTGCCCTTGTTCAGCTTGTTGTTCCACTCGGGAGTGAGCAGCGGCTCGGCCTTGACGAGGTCCTTGTCGATGAGCCCCTGCCAGAAGTCGGCCACCTCAAGGGAGGCCTGGTCGGCGATGCCCACCGTCCACGTCTGGTCCTGGACCTTCCACCAGGAGGCGCCGGCCTGCTGGGCGAGCCCGGCGAAGTTGCCGAACTCCGACGGCGAGAAGGTCGCGAGGTAGGCCTCGGGGTCCTTCTTGCGCACGTCCGCCGCGACCTTCGCGAAGTCCTGCCAGGTGGCGGGCGGCTCGATCTTCAGCTCCCGGAAACGCTTCTTGTTGTAGACCAGGACCATCGGGCCGACGTCCTGCGGCACTCCGTAGACGGCGCCGTCGAAACTGGTCAGGTTCCACACTTCCGGGCTGAAGGCGTCCTTCACGTCGCCGGTGTAAGTGGAGATGTCGGCCAGCGCCCCGGCCACGATCATGGAAGGCACGGTTTCGTATTCCATGCAGGCGGCGTCGGGGCCGTTGCCTGCCCGGTTCGCCGTGAGCAGCTTGGTCGCCGTGTCGGTGCCACCTCCCACGTTGGTGTGCTTGACCTGGATGTTCGGGTGGGCCTTGTTGAACGCCTCGACGTTGGCCTTCTGGGCGGAGCCCCAGCACCAGAACTCCAGCGTCACCGGCCCGGCGTTCGCCGCCGGCGTGCCGGTGCTCGCGGGCGTGCCCGACGAGCAGGCCGCGAGGACGGCGGCCATGCTGAGCGCCGAGATGGAACCGCCTAGCCTCGAGATACGCATCCGTGCCTCCTTCACTGGGAAGCGATATGGCTTCGCAACAAAGCCAACCTAGAGACAAGATGAGAGGCATGTCACTACTTGCAGCACTTTTCAGTGACTTCGATGTGAAGATGTCGTTACTCCGAGGACATGCTAGTTTCGTGGCAAAGCCAACAGGGGGTGAGGTTGATGGAGGTTGAGTCCGGAAGCTGGTCCGGCACGTGGGACGACGTGCCGGACGCGGCCCGCTCCATCGTCAAGGAGCTCATCATCCACGGCCCCGCGTCCCGGACCGCGCTGGCCAGGACCTTGCGCCTGTCGACCGGCAGCCTGACGAGACTGACCAAGCCCATGGTCGACGCCGGGCTCCTCGTCGAAGGCGACGTGGTGCACGACCCGGTCAACGGCCGCCCCACTCGCCCCCTGGACGTGGCCGCGGGCGAGCACCGCTTCTTCGGTGTCAAGCTGACCGCGGACCACGTCCACGCCGTCGTCACCGACCTGCGCGCCCAGATCGTCGCGGCCCGCGACGAGCCGATCTCCGACCACGCTCCTGAGGCCGTGTGCCGCCAGGCCCGGCGGCTGCTCGACGAGCTGTCCGGCGGCGGGAAACCACCCGTCGGCGCCGGTGTCACGCTCGCCGGCGACGCCCGCGCCGCGGTTCAGCTCGGCGGCGAGCGGCTGGTCGACTCGGCGTTCCTGGGCTGGCGGCAGGTGCCGCTCAAGCTCCTGCTCGAGCAGGCGCTCGGCGTCCCATGTGTGGTCAAGAACGACGTGGCGGCGCTGGCCCACCAGCATCACTGGTTCGGGGCGGCCCGCGGGCTGAGCGACTTCGCGCTCGTCTCGATCGGGGCCGGGATCGGCTACGCCCTCGTCGTGCACGACCACCTGGTGGCCGCGACCGAGGCGGACCTCGGCATGTTCGCCCACCTGGTGCTGAACGGCGGCGGACCGATGTGCCCGGAAGGCCACCGCGGATGCGCCGCCGCGTACTTGTCCAGCGAGTCGATCGTGACCGCCGCCGGACAAGGACTACGGCGGCCGGTGACGTACGAGGAGGTGATGCGCCTGGCCGCGCGAGGGGACAAGGTGTGCCTCGGCGTCGTCGGCGAGGCCGCGGACGCTCTCGGCAGGCTCATCGCCCACATCGCGACGTTCTCCATGGTCAAGAGGGTGATCGTGGCCGGCGAAGGCGTTGAACTGGCCCGCGTCGCGAAGGACGATCTCGACCGGGCCCTCAGTGCCAACCGGCGCGGCGTGACGAACTCGGCCGAGGTGATCATCGAGGCGGACGACTTTCGCGAATGGGCCCGTGGCGGCGCGGTGGTCGCCATCCAGGGCTTCGTCACCGGCAGCGACTAGTCGGCGCGGCCGCGACACCCCCCAGACGCCCCCATTGGAGGAAGCATGTTCTTCGGCGGAGACTACAACCCCGAACAGTGGCCCGAGGACGTCTGGCGGGAGGATGTCGAGCTGATGCGCCAGGCACGTGTCAATCTCGCCACCGTGGGGGTTTTCTCCTGGTCGCGGCTTGAGCCGTCGGAGGGGGTCTACGACTTCGGCTGGCTCGATCGCGTGCTCGATCTGCTGCACGACAACGGTATCCAGGTCAATCTGGCGACCCCGACCGCGTCTCCGCCGCCCTGGTTCACTCTGGCCTATCCGGACGCGATGCCCGTGCGTACCGACGGGGTCCGGCTCGCCCATGGCAGCCGGGACACGTACTGCGTCAACGCTCCCGCGTACCGGGCGGCCTCGCGCCACATCGTGACGGCGCTGGCCGAGCGGTATGGCGCGCACCCGGCGACGGCCATGTGGCACGTGCACAATGAGTACGGCACGATCTGCCACTGCGATCACTGTGCGACGGCCTTCCGCGCCTGGCTGCGTGACCGGCACAAGTCTCTCGACGCGCTCAACGAGCGGTGGACCACGGCGTTCTGGAGCCAGCACTACTCGTCGTGGGAGCAGATCCTGCCGCCGCGGGCCACCCAGTATCGGGCGAACCCCGCCCAACTGCTGGACTACCGCCGGTTCTGCTCAGACGCGCTGCTGTCCCACTACCTTGAGCAGCGTGACATCCTGCGCGTTCACGGCGACCAGCCGGTGACCACCAACTACGTCATGGCCGGATGGACGCCCCTGGACCACTGGAAATGGTCGGCCGAGGTCGATCTTGTGGCGATCGACCACTACACCGACGAACCCGGCGACGGCGGCCTCGCCCAGATCGCCTTCGCCGCTGACCTCGCCCGCTCCTGGGCGTGCGGGAAGCCGTGGATGCTGATGGAGCAGGGCGTCGCGGCCATGTACACCCCCGAGCGGACAGTGGCGCTGGAGCCAGGAGAGCACGTCCGGCGCAGCCTCGAATACGTGTCACGCGGGGCCGCGGGGGTGCTGCACTTCCAGTGGCGGGCCTCACGTGGCGGGGCGGAGCAGTGGCACCAGGGCATGGTCCCGCATGCGGGCGCCGACAGCCGTGTCTTCCGCGAGGTCGCGGAACTGGGCCGGACGCTCAGCGCGCTTACTCCGGCGCGGCCCGCCGAGGCCGCCGAGGTGGCCATCCTCTGGGACGACGAGGCACACTGGGCGCTCCAGAACCCCGCCCTGCCGACCACCGGGCTGGACTTCCGTGGGTCGGTAGAGCAGGCGCACCGTGTGCTGTGGCAGCACGACATGGCCGCCGACTTCGTCCACCCCTCTCACGACATTTCGTCCTACCGGGTTGTCCTGGTGCCATCCCTCTACCTGATCTCCGACGAGGCCGCCACCAACCTCGCCGGGTACGTCGAACGCGGCGGCACCTTGATCGTGTCGTACTTCAGCGGCGTCGTCGATCCTGACACCCGCGTCCGGCTGGGCGGCTACCCCGGCGCCCTGCGCGACGTCCTCGGTGTCCGGGTCACGGAGTTCCAGCCGCTGACCAGCCCCGTGACGCTGTCAGACGGGACGACCGGCGACTTCTGGAGCGAGACCGTCCTGTTGACGGGCGCCACGGCGACCGCGACGTACGCGGACGGCCGCCCGGCGGTCACCCGGCACCAGGTGGGATCGGGAACCGCCTGGTACGTCTCCACCAGGCTGGACCCGCCCGGTTACGCGAAGGTCCTGGCACTGGCCGGCGTCATGCGCTGACGTGTTGCGATGATCTCTGCGGCGGGGGCACGGTGACCGTGACGATCCACGAGCCCGTGCCCGAGAGCGTCACCGACAGGATGAAGCGGTCGCTCCACTGCCGGCCTGCGAAATCGTGGCTTGTGCAGGCACCGCCGCCGGGCGGCGGGGACGACGACGCGGCCGGAGCCGGGTCCGTCGTCGAATGTCAGCCCGACGGCGTCCGCGCCGCTGGGTGTTCTGGGGTGGTTGGTTACGAGGTCGTGTAGGGGTTCTGGGTGAGCAAGTGGGCCTTGTAGCCTTCGCCGACGCCGGGTTCGGGGGTACCGTTCCAGTCCTTGATAAGGACGCCGCCGGTGCTGCATCCCCACGGGTTCCAGGTCCATGCCAGGTGGGACAGGTCGTGTGCGACGGCCCAGTTCATCAGCGTGTCCATGTAGTCGTAGCCGCAGTTGTCCTGGCCGAACTCGCCGATCACTACCGGTACCTGCTGGGCGAGTGGCGCGATCTGGGTGTCCCAGCAGGACGCGGTGGCGCAGGCGTTGAAGCTGTACGCGTGCCAGGACGCGGCGATGTTGTCCAGCGGGTCGTTCGGCTTGTATGCCAGCCACTCCCGCATGTCGTTGGCCCACTCCAGGCCGCCCACCATGAGGACGTTGGTCGCGCCGGTTGCCCGGACCGCGTCGACCAGGTCCTGCATGCCGGCCACCTCATAGGGAATGCCGGTGCAGGTGCCGCCGTCTCGCAGGCACTGCCAGCCCAAGGTCTTGTTCCAGTCGCTGCCGATCTCCGGGTACGGCTCGTTGAACAGATCGAAGACGACAGAGTCGTTGCCCTTGAAGGTGTTCGCGACGCTGGTCCAGAACTGGGGGGCGTACTGCGCGTCCGGCATCGGCTTCTGGCACGTCGCGGTGGCGTCCTTGCAGTGCCAGTCCGGCCCGTTGCTGTAGGCGCCCGAGGTCCAGTGCAGGTCGAGGATCGGGGTGATGCCGTTGGCGACCAGCAGGTTGACGTAGGCCTTCACGCCCTGCTGGTAGGTGGCGCCGCTGGGCGAGCCGTTGACGCCGAGCCAGCACTCCTCGTTCAACGGCAGGCGCACCGCGTGGATGTTCCAGCTCTTCATGGCGTCGACCGAGGCTTGGTCGACCGGGCCACTGTCCCATTGGCCCTTGCCTTGCACGCAGGCGTATTCGCCGCTTGAGCGGTCCACGCCGAGCAGACGGTAAGGCTTGCCGTCCGACGTGACGATCTTGTTGCCGGACACTCGAAGGCGTGGTGCTGGACCGCTGGGGTTGGGGGAGGGAGTGGTGGTTATGGTGGGGGTCGGCGTGGCCACCGAGCCGGTGCAGGCTGTGCCGTTGAGCGCGAACGAGGCGGGTACCGGGTTGGCGCCCTTCCATGCTCCGGCGAAACCGATGGAGGTGGACGCCCCGGTGTCCAGTGACCCGTTCCAATCCAGGCTGGCGGCGGATACGCGAGCCCCGGACTGCGTCCAGGTGGCGCTCCAGCCTTGGGTGACCTTCTGATCGGTGTCGGGGAAGTCGAATGTTAAAGTCCACCCCTTGACGGCGGAGCCGAGGTTGGTGATGGCCACGTTGGCGGTGAATCCACTGGGCCATTGGCTTTGGACGGTGTACGTGACGGAGCAGCCAGTGCTGGCAGCCGACGAGGGGAGCGTGGTCGCTGCCATGCTGCCCAGTGCCAGGACTCCGACGGCGCCGAACGTGAGCAGCGCATGACGATGTTTCATCTGATCCCTCTACTTGAGATAGATGCGGACAGCTGCTCCAGCATGCTTAGTTAGCAAAGTTATAAAAGTCAATCGCGAAACTATCTCCAGGAAGCAGAGCATCTGGAGGTCGGGATAGACCCCAGCTCAAGGGCTTGACGTGGAGCTGCTCATCCGGCGGATCGATGAAAATAAGGTAGCTTTTGTACATCAGGGTGTGGGAGGTGACACGGTGACGAGCCCCATCTGGGCAACTCGGACGAAGACCCGCGGAATGGTGCTCGACCTGATCCGGGCGGCGCGGGCGATCAGCCGGGTGGAGCTCGTGGGGGCGACCGGTTTGACGGCACCGACGATCTCCGAGGTCGTGCGTGAGCTCATGGTCGACGGTCTGGTCGTCGAGGCGGGGCTGGGGGCGTCGACGGGTGGCAAGCGCCCGATGCTCGTCCAGCTCAATCCCTCAGCCCGCTACAGCGTCGGGGTGCAGCTGGAACGCAATACGTGCGTGATCGTCGTGGTCGATCTGGCCGGCCGGCAGATCGCGAGGATGTCGTTCAGCGGAGTGTCCTCGATGCCGCCGGAGCGCGGGCTGTCGTCGGTGGCCACGCAGGTGAACGCGCTGCTCGACACAGCGGCCGTCGATCGCGACAAGGTGCTGGGAGTCGGCTTGGTCAGCTATGGGCCGCAGGATCGGCAGGCTGGCGTGTTGCTGACCCCTCAGCCCACCGAGGAGTGGTTCGGCTACCCGATCGCGGACCGTCTCGCCGAGAGCCTCGGTCTGCCGGTCCTGTTGGACAACGACGCGGCGGCGGCCGCGATCGGTGAGTACTGGATGGGAGCGGTGGAGCCACGCAGCACCTACGGCTGCATCTACATGGCCACCGGGATCGGCGGTGGCGTGGTGATCGCAGGCGAGGTGTATCGCGGCAGCTCTTCGAACAGCGTGGAGATCGGCCACATCTCCATCGACGTCAACGGGGACGAGTGTCCTTGTGGCAACCGTGGTTGTCTGGAGAACTACGCCGGCCCGGCGGCGGTGGTCAGGCAGGCGCTGACGACGCCCGGGCTTGGCCAGCGGCTGGCGCTCGACCCGACGGGAGACGACTTCCTCACCGAGTTCGCGCGGCTCGCGGCCGCGGCGAACGCCGGTGACCCGGCCGCCCGGGGCCTGGTCGAACGGTCGGCCCGCTATCTGGGTTGCGCCGCGGTCACCATGGCCACTCTGTTCGACCTCGACACGGTGGTCCTCGCCGGGCCGAGCTTCGCGGTCGCCGGCTCGATCTACCAGTCGGTGATCCAGGAGGAGGTGGACCGCCGCACCTTCGCGCGGCGGGCTCACCGGGTGCGGGTCGTGCCATCAGTCAGCGGATCGGACGCCGCAGCGATCGGTGGGGCGGTCCTCGTCCTGCAGAGCGAGTTGACCCTCGGCCACGGCCGTCCGACGGACAACGCCCAACCACCGTCTCCGGAGAGCGAGGCGGCGGACGCGACCGCCGTGTGACGTCGCCGGGATGCTCGGACGTGGCTTGTCGCGGCCTTCGACGGAGCAGGGTGTTCGGCGGTCGCCGGGCACGAGGCCCGCGCCGCGCACCTGGAGTGTCAGGACGTCTTCGCCGCCATCGCGATGGCCTACCGAACGCATCTGCTCCGATGAGGCGCCGCGCGCCTGTGGTCCCAGGCGGAACTCCCGCTTTGTTCGGACGCCTGCGAAAGTGCAGCCAGGGCTGGCGCAACCTGGACTGTGAGTCCAAGCAGAGCTCAGTAGCTTGGTCGGCGCGAAGATCGGCCAGGTCAAACCATGCCATCAAAGGGTGCTTTCCGACGACGCGATCGACTTCAGCCCGGCAGTGTTGACTTAATTAAGTTTATTACGTGACTATGACCTCTGTGTTAGGTCCGACGCAGCCGACCGATCGGAGCAGTTCCGATGATGCGTACCACGGTCCACGACGGATGGCACCTGGCTGCCGTGGGAGGGCCGGTGCCCGACTTTCTCGCCGGACGCCTCCTGCCGGCCCAGGTGCCGGGCAGTGCACACCTGGACCTGATGGCTGCGGGTGTCATCACCGATCCGTACCTGGATCGCACTGAGGCCGACCTGGGCTGGGCACATCGTGTCGACTGGCGGTACTCGACGACGTTCCAGGCCGAGGCGCCTCGCCCGGGCGAGCGGGTGGAACTGGTCTTCGACGGCATCGACACGGTCGGCATCGTCGAGCTGAACGGTCACGTCCTGGGCCATACCGCCAACATGCACCGCAGCTACCGGTTCGACGTTCGCGAGGTGCTGCACGAGGGGCGCAACGACCTCACCGTGACGCTGAAATCCGCACTCACCTATGCCGAGGACATGGAGGGCCGCCTCGGCCGACGGCAGCGCGCCTACCCCCACCCGTACAACTCGATCCGCAAGATGGCGTGTTCTTTCGGCTGGGACTGGGGGCCGGACTTGCAGACCGCCGGCCTGTGGAAGCCGGTACGGCTGGAACGCTGGGACACAGTGCGGCTGGTACGGGTACGTCCCCTCGTGACTGTTCTAGCGGACGGCACGGGCAGGATCGACGTGAACCTGGAACTGGACCGTGCCGACGACCGGGCATACACCGTGGTGGCCGCGGTGGACGGACGTGAGGAACGGGTGACCGTGACCGGTGACACGGCGACGGTCAGCGTGTACGTGCCGAACGCGCGGCTGTGGTGGCCGGTCGGGTACGGCGAACAGCCGCTGTACGACTTGACCGTGACCGTGCTGTCCGGCGGCGACCCAGCGGATGACCCGGCGGATGTCGTCCGGCGCCGCGTGGGCTTCCGCACGGTCACCGTCGACACCGACCCCGACGAGATCGGTACCCCGTTCACCTTCGTCGTCAACGGCAAACAGCTCTTCGCCAAGGGTGCGAACTGGATTCCCGACGACCATTTCCTCACCCGGGTCACCCGCGAACGGATCGCGCGCCGCGTCGACCAGGCGGTCAAGGCGAACATGAACATGCTGCGGGTCTGGGGCGGCGGCATTTACGAGACCGACGACTTCTACGATGTCTGCGACGAGCGCGGCGTGCTGGTGTGGCAGGACTTTCCCTTCGCGTGCGCCTTCTACGCGGAAGAGGAACCCCTGCGCAGCGAGGTCGAGGCCGAGGCGCGGGAGAACGTCACCCGACTCGTCGCTCACCCGTCGCTCGTGCTGTGGAACGGCAACAACGAAAACCTGCCCGCCTACCACGACTGGGGCTGGCAGGAGGACCTACAGGGACGAAGTTGGGGTCTTGGGTACTACACCGATCTGGTGCCCGCGATCCTCGCCGAGCTGGACCCCACGCGTCCGTACGCACCCGGCAGCCCGTACAGCCCCGGTGACCTGCCGCCGAACGACCCGGACCACGGCACCCGACACGAGTGGGATGTGTGGAACGCGGTCGACTACACCCATTACCGCGACCACATCCCCCGCTTCTGCGCCGAGTTCGGCTTCCAGGCACCACCGACCTGGGCCACGCTCACCCGGTGGATCCACGACGAGCCCATCACATCGACCTCTCCCGGCTTCCTGCACCACCAGAAGGCTCATGACGGGAACGGGAACCTCCATCGCGGCCTTGCCCCTCACCTGCCCGTTCCGACGGACTTCGAAGACTGGCACTGGGCGACACAGCTCAACCAGGCCCGCGCGGTCGCACTCGGCATCGAACACTTCCGTTCCTGGTGGCCACGAACCGCCGGCGCCCTCGTATGGCAGCTCAACGACTGCTGGCCGGCCATCTCATGGTCGGCCGTGGACAGCGAGGAGCGACCCAAACCCCTCTACTACGCGATCAAGCACGCTTTCGCCCCCCGGCTGCTGACCGTGCAGCCCCGCGCCGGCCGTCCCACGCTGATCGCCGTGAACGACCTCGACGAACCCTGGACCGCGGAGATCGTCGCGACGAGACAGACCTTCGCCGGCTCGATCCGTGCCGTCGGTGAGTTCCCCCTTACCGTCGCACCGCGCTCGGCCACCCGGCTCGACCTGCCCGACGACTTGCTCAAACCCGTCGACGTGAGCAGCGAGGTGCTGGTCGTGAGCACCGCGGACGCCCGGACCCACCACTTCTTCGCCGAGGACCGTGACCTCGCCTACCACCCGGTGCCCCTGACCGCGACCGTGGACCGCGTCACCGGTGGTTACCGCATCGAAGTGCATGCCGCCTCATACACGCGCGACATCGTGGTCCTGGCGGACAAGGTCGCCCCGGACGCGATCGTCGACGACATGCTGGTTTCGCTCGCGGCGGGGGAGACATTCACCTTTCACATCCACACCGCGACGACGCTGCCCCACCCCGCAGCGCTGGCCGGCGCCCAGGTCCTGCGCCACGCCAACACGATCGCAGTCAGCACCACCAACACCGATTGGAGGTCGCGGCGATGACATGGAAGACGAAGTGGTACGGGCGGCGATTCGTTCCACGGCAGGCAACGGTCGAGGAGTTCGCGGTGGCAGGACTGCACATCCTCGGCGTCACCGCCGCGCGGAATCCGGCCAGCGCCTCCGTCAGCAGGCCCTCGGCGGTGGCGGCGTCCCCGAAGCTCAGATGCGTAACGTTGGCACGTTCCGTAACCACCGAATCTGCGACAGAGGCGAAAGATGTAGATAAGCCACCACCTGGGGGCTAAACGCCCACTTTAAGGGCCTGCCGTGCGCCATGCGTAGATGTTTCCGTTGGAGCTGCCGATGTATACGAAACCGTCTGTCACGACAGGGTCGGTTTCGACGGTGCCACCGGTTCGGAACCTCGATCGCGCCGTGCCGGTGGCGGGGTCGAGGGCGTACAGAGTTCCCTCGCGGTCGGAGACGTAGACGGCTCCATCCGCTGCCACGGGGCCGGTGCCGCGGCCACCGGGCAGCGGGAGGCGCCAGCGCATCTTGCCCGTGGCGGTGTCGAGCGCATACAGCGTACGGTCGCGGCCGACGGTGTACACGAGTCCGTCCGCCACCGTGGCGCTCCATTTGAACATGGGCTGGTCGCCCTTGGCCTGGAAATCCCACAGGGGCGCGCCGGTCGCGGCGTCCAGCGCGTGCGTGGTGCCCTCGTCGTCGCCCACGTACACGGTCCTGCCGGCCACCACCGGACGGAAGGAGATGGTGCCGGTGATCCGTGACCTCCATCGGACCTCGCCCGAGACGGCGTCCAGGGCGTTCACGTCGCCGTTGCTGCTCGTGGCGTAGACGGTCGTGCCAGCCCGTAGCACGAGGATGCGGTCGTGTTCCGCGCCGAGTCGGTAGCGCCGGTTCTCGGTTCCGGTGGCGGGGGCCAGGGCGTACATCACGCCGTGGTCGCTGCCGGTGAAAACGACGTCGCCGGCCAGCACGGGCTCGGGGTTCAGCACGTCGCCGGCCGGCTCGAAGCTCCACAGCTGCTTGCCGGAGGCGGCGTCGAGCGCGACGAGTTCGGCCTTTGAGGACCAGGCAGGGTGTCTCGTCCAGAGGTAGAGGCGGCCCGCCGCGACCACGAGGTCACCGAACACGGTGATCTTGTGGCGCCATCTCGGGCGGCCGGTGCCCGTGTCCAGCGCCACCAGCCTGCCGGTGCTGCCAGCCGCATACACGGTGCCGTGCGCCACCACGTGGTCGTCTTCCACGGGACCGCCCGTCCGGTAGCGCCACCGCACCGCGCCGGTGGCGGCGTCCAGCGCGGACACCGTGCCGTCGCCGCTGGTGGCGTAGACGACGCCGCCGGTCACCACCGGCTCGGTACGCACGGCCGCGTCGGTCGGGAAACTCCATCCGCGTTCGCGCACGGGAGCGGGGGCGCGAACGCCCGGCTCGTACCGGGCGAGCAGATGGTCGCGCAGCAGCGAGGAGAGGAGCCGCACCGCCTGCCGTGATGACGAGGTCAGCCGGACGATGATGGGGCCCACGTTGATGATCGTCGCGCCGTAGAAGCCGTTCGTCTCGGCCACGGTGTAGGACAGGAAGCCCGGGGCCTCGGTGGTGGGATCGATGTCGCCGGCCTCTTTGACGGCGGCGGCCTCGGCGGTGTACAGCTTGCGCGCGCTCGCGTCCGACGACGACACCCATTCCACGGACAGCGAGACGACGGCGCCGTCGTCGGCCGGCGGTATCCAGTCGCATTTCGCCGCGCCGTCCGTTGCCGGGGCCGGGCGGTAGCCATCCGCGAAGGCCGCCAGGTCGCGGCCGGTCAGCAAACCGCAGGCGTCCGGCCAGGCGGTCTTTGGGCGGGCGGTCCCGTAGATCAGCCTGTACGCGGTGAGCCGCCCGTCCCCGGGGACATCACTGAACACGAAAGCCATGTCCCTGCTCGCCCCGGCAAGGGAGACCAGGTGGGCGGGCAAGTCGATCGGTAGCCCGGCGAGCCGCCCGGTGCCGGGGTCCACGGAGATCAAGTAGGCGGGCAGTGGCCAGGTGGAGTCCTGCAGGGTACGGCCCTGGTCGTTCTCCACGGTGGAGGAGCCGGCGTACAGGGGCGGGTTCCAGCGGCCCGGATTCGTGACCTTGACGGCTTGCGGGCCGGTGTACAGCAGGCGGCCGTCGGGCCCGAAGAAGAAGTCGTCCTTGCCCGCCCTGGCGTGCACGTACCCTTCGGCGTTGGCCGTGAGCCTGATCGGCGGGCCTCCGTCCTCCGGGGAGGACGACGACGGCAGCAGGCGCGTCCATCCCTGCCGCAGGGTCTGCGGATCCATCGAGGCCAGCCGCAGCTCGTTCCCCTGGCAGTAGCTGAGCAGCCGCACCGATCGGGCCGTCGCGGCGCCGGTCAGCCTGCAGCTTCGCGGGTAAGTCATCCTGGCCGTGGTCATTCCGGTCCGCGCATCGAGGGCCTGGATGTCGAGGGGGTCGTCTGGCTGCTCGAACACCACGATGCTGCGCTCGGTCGCCATGATCCGCGGGCCGTGGTACGAACCGGTGTCACCCAGTCGGGGCTGACGGAGGGCGGTGATGACCGTGTGCCGCCACAGCGGCGCGCCCGTGGCCAGGTCGTGGCCGTACAGGGTCTGCTCGGCGCCGTCCGGCTCTCCTCTGGCGACAACGAGCGTGTCGCCCGCGATCCAGACGCCGGTGATGGGCGCGGGCTGGGCCGGGTCGGCGGGGATGGTGCGCTGGAGCGCGCCTGTGCGCGGGTCGTGGATCCGCACGGTGCCCTGCCGCGTCGCCACGGTGACCGCCCGGGCGGACACGGCGTGGCCCGGGGCCTCCAGGAACCCGACGCCGTTCTCGGCATCGGCGGGCACCGACCACAACGCACGCCACTCGACGGGTACGCGGGGAAGCCTCGTGACGTTGTCCCGGGACGCGGCCGAGCAGGTCGCCAGGATGACCACGAGCAGGATCGCGGCTGACCGGTACCGGCGCGCGGTCAGCACTTCCCGGCCTTGGCGAGCTTCCGTTCGATCGCGCACGCGCCGCTTCTGGAGATCGGCTGCCAGCCGCCGAGCGGAGAGGTCGTGTAGTAGGCGTGGTAGGTGCTGGAGGTACCGGTCACCCGGAACGGGGTACTGCCCGGCCCCTGGATCGTCATCTGCTCGGTCCGGTCCCCCGCGAGCACGGTGATCAGGAGATCGAAGGTGTAGTAGGCGGCCGTGCCCGTGACCCTCATGGATAGCGTGACTCGTTCGTCCCGTTTGAGGTCAATCTGCTTCTTCCTGAAGTACGAGGTGTCCGGGTCTTTGGGAGTGGTGAAGCGGGGTGCGGGATTGTCGAGGTCGGCGGAGAGTTCGATGGTGGCGTCCTCTCCGGCGGGGGTGTAGATGAACAGCGCGCCGTCCGAGACGGGCTTGCGGTCGAGGACGCGCGGCTGGATGTCGACGATGCGCAGGCTGCTGCGATTGCCGACGAGGACGACGGTGAGGTCGGCGGTCTCGAGCGGGGCCCGGTCGTGGCGCGCCATGACCGTGTCGCGTTGCGAGCCGGACGCGCTGCCCAGCAGGACCGCCCGGTCCGCGGGGTCGGTCACCACTTCCCTCAGGGTGGTGTCCTGCGCGGCGTAGTCGACGGCCACGTGGCCGACCTTGATGGGGGGCTCGCCGCTGATGCTGTCGACGGTGTCGGAGCCGCGTGCGTCGAACCAGGCTGCGAACACGACCCCGACGGCCGCGACGATCACGGCGCTGACAATTCCCGCCAGCCACGTCCGCATGGCTTTCCATCCTCCGGCCTCCTCGGTACGGGGGGCGGATGCGGCACGCCTCTTCTGGCGCGCTCCGGCCATGGGACGTCCCCTTCGTTGGCGGTGCAATGACAGCTGATATATAGCTGATGGGACGGTCGCGTGGCCGCAGTGTTGACGAATTCAGTCTGGGAGTTCCTGAATTCCATGGGGCGAATCAGGCCCGAAAGGATTACGGGCAACTAAGTGTTTGGCCGATAAGTTCTGAAGGGGATCGCGATCGAGACTGGACAGCTCGATCCGGGACGTGCAGAACTGTCTCGGTCAGGTCAAAGTCCTCGGCCTGTAGGGCGTCAAAACCCGCGCACGTGGGTTGGTCCGGGATCAATCAGTAGAGCTAGACGACTCGGCGGTACTCGTTGATCGCTCCTCCGAATATCTTGTGGCGTTCGATCCGGCCTTCCACCGGCACCACCATATGCTCATCGTGATCGGGGGGCCGTTGCCGACGAGCCTGATGCGGCCGATGGCCGTTGTAGTGATCGACATATTCGCTCAGGACCGAGTGCAGGTGACGTTCGCCGTAGACCGGCATGCGGTCGGTGCACTCGGCGCGGTGCGCGCCTCGGCATCGGCGCCGGCCCTGGGCGCGATCACCCTGACCGTGCCCGCACGCTAGTCGTCGTCGCCGTACTCGTCGAAGCTGTCCGTGATCATCTGCTCGAGCTGCTTCTGCGTCTCCGCGAGCTCCGCCAGCACCTCCTCGGACGGGCTGTGCTCGGCCAGCCCCACCAGTTCGGCGAGGACCGCACGCATCTCGGCGACGCCGGGCCGTTCCACATCCTGGTGGTCCTCGGAATCAGGCTCGCCCATGTAGCGCAGCAACCAGGCCGCCGACCGAAGACAGCGTACGCGCGGAGTGAGTTGGCCGAGTTCGGTCCAGAGCGCGGCCGCCCGCTGATAGGCGGCCAGCGCTTCTGTGGTCTGTCCGGAATACTGCAGTGCTTCGGCGGCGGACCAGGCCAGTTCGGCATGCATGGCTTGTTGGTCCGAATTATGCTGGACCAGCTCCGCACCCTTGAGAAACTGCTCAGCGGCCTCGCGGTGGCGGCCCAGCTCGTGCAGCGATGCGCCGTATTGTCCCCGGGTCATCGCGATGACCGGTGCGTCGTAAGGGATCTCCACCTTCGGGATCACGTCCTCGAACAGTGCCACTGCTTCGGCATGCCTCTCGAGACGGTGATAGGCGCGCGCCGCCGTGAACGTGTTGTGCAGGGTTTCGGGTGGCCATCGCCTTCACCCCGAGGCTGTGCACAGCAAGGAACGCGGGTCCATCCGCTGCCGCGCTGTCACCGCGTCGACCGCGTTCTGCAGCAGCTCTCTCAGATAGACGCGTGGACTGGAATAAAGGTGGTGGGAGAGGAGATCAACAAGTCCTCGCAGATCAACCTGAAAGGAGTGGGCATTTCCCGACTCTTTGTCCAGCATGTGGAAGATCGTAGCGTCAAGCTATGACATTGATCTCTCACACCGTGGAGGCGGCGATGGTGTAGTTCAGGCGGGCAAACTGGCCGTGGGTTCTCCTGCACTCCCAGGTCGGGTCCTTCTACGCCATCCGCACGATCAATGCCTTGACCGGCCCGCGGGTCCGGGGCCGTCCCGGGCGCCGTTTGTCGGTGTAGGTCCACTTACGCACCACGAGGTGACGGTGCCGGCGCAAGATCGTCGCTGGAGTGGCCGGGAATACTTCCGCTCACGGGCGGCGGTGGCTCAGTCGAGACAACGCCGCAAGCCAGAGCCGATCGGTGGGCCTCCACCGCGGCCGGCCACCGAGCCGGCGGCGGAGTACCTGGTTCTCGTGACGAAGCACCAGCAGCTCAACGTCCTTGGACAGATCAGCGCGCACCAGCACCGCCGGCAGGGCGAACAAGCCCCTCATCAACCGGTGGACAAGCGACAACGACACATCGCGATGGTCGCAGCCGGCGCCCTGATCATGCAGCGAAATCCCAGCTCACAGCATGAAATCGTATGGCCGGGCGGGACCCGTGATGAGTTATGACACCGCACATGTTTCTGTCGGGGTGGAGCTCATGGTGCGGCTTCTTCGGGATGCAGGAGCAAGACGCTGCCGTCGCCGTTCGCAGCGATGATCAGAGAGCCGTCCGCCGTGGCCGCGATCCCGGCGAACGGCCGCGGCATTCCGGGCAGGCCGGGCCGGACGAACAGGCCGGGTTCCGGGCCGGTCACGCCGGCCGCGGACGCCACCGGAAGCGAGTCGGCTTCGACCTCCACGTCGCCGGTGGCGACGTCGATGGCGAGCAGGCGGCGATGGGCGGTCTCGACGACGTACATGGTGCCGTCGTGGACGGTGATGCCCTGCGGGGTGCCGAGCCCGCCGGCGAGCAGTACGGGTACGCCGTGCTCGACGCGATAGACCGCGGCCAGCTGCTCGTCGCTGACGTAGCAGCGCTGGTCGGCGTCGACGGCTACGTCGACCGGGCGGCCGAGGCCCTCGGCCAGCACGCTGACCTGGTCGTCGTGGTCGATGGCGACAACGCGGCCGGCGCCGGACTCGGCGACCACCAGGGTGCCATCGGCGCGCACGGCGATGCCCAGCGGACGGTTCAGGCCGTCGGCCCGGGTGCGCACCGTGCCGGAGCGCCGGTCGTAGGTGCGTACGTGCCCGTACTGGGAGGTGGTGTGGAGCAGGTCGCCGTCGGCGGCGACGCCGTGCACGAAGGTCAGCAACTCGGTGGTGTTGACGTCCTCGTCCGGCCGGTCGGCGGGCTGGGCGAGGCGGTAGTGGTCGGCCACGTGGACGCCGCCGCCGAGATCGATGGTCACCCCGAAGGGACCGCCGAGGCCGCGGGGCACGATCTGGCGGGTACGTCCGTCGGCCGCGAGCTCGGCGACGCCGCCATGTGCGTAACTGGAGACGAACATCCGGTTGTCGGCGTCGAAGGCGGCGTTGTCCAGGGCGTTGAGCTCGCTGACGATTTCCGACCGGTCGCCGGTGCCGGCCAGGTCGACGCGCGTGACGATCCCGCTCGCCCCGCGGGCGAGGACCAGCAGGGCGCCGGCGCGGTCGAAGCGTACGGCGACCGGATCCGGGACGTCCGCGGCCACCAGTTCCGGCTCGCCGCCGTCGAGCGGGATGCGGAACACCTCGCCGGTGAGCATGTGGGGGTAGTAGAGGTGCCCGTCCGGGCCGAGCTGCATCGCGTTGCCCATGGCGAGGCCCGCCGTGAGCACCCGGGGTTCGTCGCCGGCGGGGGACAGCTCCAGCAGGCGTCCACCCGGGATCATCTCGTTGGCGAACACCCGGGTGCCGACGCAGGCGATGCCGTTGGGGGCGGTGATCTCGCCGGTGACGAGCGTGAAGTTCCCGATCGGGTCACGTCGCCACACCCGGCCCGGGACCAGGTCGGTCACGTACATCGCGCCGTCGCTGTCGAAGGCGAGGTCGTCGGGGGAGTGCAGCGGCCCGTCCGGTGGCACGACCACCTCGACGTCGCCGGTGGTCAGGTCGACGGCGCTGATCTGACCGGCGAGGAACTGGGCCACGTACAGGCGCCCGTCGGGGCCGAAGGCCATGCCGTTCGACCCCCACAGCGGGCGCGCACGGACCAGCAGCTCAGCCTTGCGGCGGCTCATCGGTTGCCCGCCAGGACCTCGTCCATGCCGCCCTCGGTACGCCAGCGGCGCAGCAGGTCGTGGAAGGCGACCGGGCCGGGCCCGTACGTATGGCTGACCGGGCGGGGCTTGCCCTCGTTGTTGTAGTAGCCGGGCGTGCACTCGGCCTGGAACCGGCTGTTGTCCGGCGCCAGCTCCCGGATGGTGGCGACCCACGCGTCCTCGGCGTCTTCGGTCGGCTCGATCACGGCGAGGCCACGCCGGCGGGCCTCGGCGACCACGGCGCCGATATGGGTGGCCTGCTCCTGGAGGATGTGCACGAAGTTGACCGCGGAGGCGTTCTGCAGCGGGCCCAGGTGGAACAGATTCGGGAAGCCGTGGCTGTAGAAGCCGTGCAGCGTGCGGGGGCCCTGCCGCCAGGTGCCGAGCAGGGGCGCGCCGCCCCTGCCGTGCACCGGCAGGGCGCCGGAGACGATGCCGGAGACGCCGACCTCGAAGCCGGTGGCGAAGATGACGCAGTCGACCTCGTACTCCTGCTCGCCGACCACGACCGCTGACTCCGTCATCGCGGTGATGCCGCCGTGGTCGGCGGTGTCGACCAGGGTGACGTTGGGCCGGTTGAACGTCTGCAGGTAGTGGTCGCTGAAGGTGGGCCGCTTGCACATGTAGCGGTACCAGGGCTTGAGCAGCTCCGCGGTGGCCGGGTCGTCGACGATCTCGTCCACGCGGGCGCGAATCTGGTTCATCTTCTGGAAGTCGGCGATCTCGTCGAGGTACTCGCGTTGCTCGGGGGACAGGCCGGTGTCGACGGTGCCAGCCAGCAGGTGACGTTGCAGCCGTGCGGTGCTGGTCCAGCCGTCGTCGATCAGGTCCTGTTCGGCGCGGCCGCCGGTGACGACGGTGAGGAAGTTCTCCATCCGTTCCCGCTGCCAGCCGGGCTTGAGCGAGGCGGCCCAGGCCGGGTCGGTGGGACGGTTGTCGCGTACGTCGACCGATGAGGGGGTGCGCTGGAAGACGTACAGGTGCTGCGCGTCACGCCCCAGGTGCGGGATGACCTGGATCCCGGTGGCGCCGGTGCCCACGACGGCGACGCGCTTGTCGGCGAGCTTGTGCAGGCCGCCGTTCTGGTCTCCGCCGGTGTAGCCGTAATCCCAGCGGCTGGTGTGGAAGGTGTGCCCGCGGAAGGTCTCGATGCCCGGAATGCCGGGCAGCTTCGGCTGGGCCAGGGTGCCGGCGGACATCACGACGTAGCGGGCCCGAAAGTCGTCGCCGCGGTCGGTGCGCACCTGCCATTCGGTCGTGGCGTCGTCCCAGCGCAGCTCCGTGACGCGGGTGTGGAACATTGTGTCGCGGTACAGGTCGTAGAGTTTGGCGATCGCGACGGCGTGCCGGCGGATCTCCTCGCCGGGCGCGTACCGCATGGTGGGCAGGTAGCCGACCTCTTCGAGCAGCGGCAGGTAGATCGATGACTCGATGTCGCAGTGGATGCCCGGGTAGCGGTTCCAGTACCAGGTGCCGCCGAAGTCGCCGGCCTCGTCGAGCATCCGGATGTCGTCCACGCCGGCCTGGCGGAGCTTGGCCCCGGTGAGCAGCCCGCCGAAGCCGCCACCCACCACCAGCGCCTCGACCCGGTCGCGGACCGGTTCCCGCTCGGCGCGTTCGGTGTACGGGTCGGCGGCGTAGTAGCCGAACTCGCCACGGGCGCCCTGGTACTGGGCGTTGCCGTCGGGCCGCAACCGGCGGTCGCGTTCGTGGCGGTACCTGGCGCGTAGCACGTCCGGGTCGAAGCCCAGGTCCGCGACTGTGAGGCGGGCAGGTGGCGTCGGAGAGTTTTCCATGGATGCCCTTCCGATTCTGGAGATCAGGTGGGGATGGGGAGAGGGTGAGGCCCGGCTCGCCGGCGTGCTCAAAAGTCGTTCTTGCTGCGATTGGCGGCAGACAGGCTGCAGATGGCGGTGGCGCTCTTGGCCAGGGGGTCTCGCCGATCGCGGCGTTCTCGCTGATGTTGCCAGGGGTGTCGAAGCCGAAGCCGAAGCCGAAACCGGCGTCGAAGCGCAGGCGCTCCTCCACCGACGTGGGCGCTCATGTACGCGGCGAACTCGTCCTGAGCGGCGTCCTTCCCCTCAGAGGTGAACTTGGTCAGGCTGACCAGTGCGTCGGACCAGTACGCGAACTTGTCAGCGGATCAGCACCGGTCGGCCGGATCGGCGCCACCGGGCAGCTCTCGCGCAGTTCGGCCCATTCCGCCCGCGGCTCCAGGACCGTAGGAGCTGGGGGCATATGTTCCGGCGCCTGCTGGAAGTGCTCAATCGGCTCGTGCTTCCTTCTCGGTATCGAGTCAGGCAGCTGACCAGCCACCGTCCACCGGCACGATCGCGCCGTTGATGAACGAGGCCGCGTCGGAGGCCAGAAAGAGGGCGGCGTCGGCTCGAGCGCCGGCCTTGGCGAAGGTGACCGCCATCGCCTGGCCAATGCCGGAGCCCGCGCCGGTGATCAGGCAGATCTTGTTGTCGAACGCGCTCAACGTCCTCTCCTGTCTGGAGTGAATAGCACAACCGGACAAGACTGTCCGGTGACAATGTAGCCCGTCTGACTGATCATTGTCGAACGCTGAGTATGCTGATGTTGAGAATACGGACGCTGTTGTCCGGTTGGCAGTGTGAGAGTCGTGTGTCCGAACTGGAGGCCTTGGCCGAGGAACCCGGTGCCACCCTCGACGACGTGCTCGGTCTGATCACCGAGCAGATCATCGGCACTACCGCGTTCATCGACATGGTCGACGCGAACACCGCCGACCCCCGCGCCCTGGCGATGCGCGATCGAGTGGGCAACGTGCCGACCGGCTGGTGGCCCGTCAGTCAACACGATCGGCTCGGTGGCCGCCGCCGTGGCGACCGTCATCGGCACCAGAGACAACACTCTCGACCGGACGGCCGCCCGGCGCCTCCTCCTGCACCGCCTCACCGAGGACCACGGCTGTCAGGCCGTCGTCCTCGCCACCGGCCAGGGACACCGCCACGGCAGGTCAGCGGCTCACATCGATCGTGTGAGGGCTCCATCTGGACTGGTCGATCAAGGAGGTCGCGTTTGCCTGGAACCGCTCCTTCGAGATCGGCTTCACGCTGACGAGGCGGGAAGCATCGGAGGATCAGAACGATCTTTCAGCCGTGGCAGAAATGACGCATGCCGGCGTTCGGCTCGAGCCCGACAGGCGCGGCGGCCAGGAAGATCATCAGCCGTCAGCCATACCGTCGTCAGGCATTCATTCGTCGGATGGAAGGAGCCTCTACACTGCCCACGCGCGAAGACCCCCTCGCGGGTACCTACTCAGAAAGTTTCCCATGCAACTTCCAGGGTTCATTGTCAATCGGCTGCGATCGGCGCTCGTCCTCTTGGCCGCACTGGCTGCCGTGGCAGCGATGCTCGTCACCACCCGGCTCTCTCCTGCGGACGCCTCGACGGCACCTGTGTCGGTACCTGGGGCGGCATGGCCCACCAGCGTTGGCCCGGGTGCCGTCCGCCACGCGAACCGCGGCAGGCCGGTGGTCTGGTCACACCGAGGCGCCTCGAAGAACGCGCCGGAGGAGACCACCGCGGCGTACAAGCGAGCCCTGGCCGATGGGGCCGACGTCCTCGAGGGTGACCTGGCCCAGACCAAAGACGGCGTGCTCGTCGTCATCCACGACAACACTCTCGCGCGGACCACGAACGTCGAGGAGCTCTTTCCCGACCGCGCGCCGTGGAACGTCATCGACTTCACTCTGGCCGAGATCAAGCAGCTCGACGCCGGCTCGTGGTGGGACCCTGCCTTCGCCGGGCAGCGGATCCTCACCCTGCGCGAGTGGTTCCAGCTCACCAACGGCCGAGCGGGCCTCGCGCCCGAGCTCAAGTCGCCGACCCTCTACCCCGGCATGGTGGAGAACCTGGTCCAGGAGCTTCGCGCCTGGGGCTACACCCACAATTTCAAGGCCAGGAACGGCGCTCCGCAGATCTGGGTCCAGTCCTTCGACGAGGCCGCGCTGCGCCAGTTCCACGCGCTGCTGCCCGAGGTCCCCACGCTGCTGCTCCGCAGCGGCTACCCGTTCATGACAGCGACCGACGACGTGCTCACCGAGCTCGCCACCTGGGTCACCGCGATTGCCGGCAACCCGGTGCAGACCACCGCTTCCCAGATCGCCCGCGTCCAGTCCTTCGGGTTGGAAGTCGTCAGCGAGGTCGAGGACGGTCCTTCGATCCTGAGCATGATCGAGCGCCAGGGCTACGACTACATGTTCACCAACCTGCCGAACGTCGCCAAGGCCGTGCTCGCCGGCAAGAAGCCGCTGCGCACGAACCGCGGCGTCGTCATCGACAGTGTGGTGTACAACCCGGACGGCGATGACGTCGCGCCCAACGGGGGCGAGTACGTCGCGCTCCGCAACACCACCGACGAGCCGATCGATCTCAACGGCTATACCCTGCGCGAGTTCGGCAACACCCTCCTGCGGGTGGGCGACGGCGCCGTCATCGAGCCGGGCAGCCTCTACAAGGTCTACGTCGGCCCTGGCACGGACCGGCCGAACGCGCACTTCAACGGGCTGACCGCGGGGGTCCTCGCCAACACGGTCACCGACCACGTCTACCTGTACAACGCCGACCGGGTCATGGAGGACCTGTACTCCTACATCGCCTCCTGACCGAGCATCCGTTGCCTCCACCGGCAGTTGGGGTGCGCTGGGCTCACGGTGGGGGCAACGTCGCGACGGCTCGTTGCAGGAGGCGTTCGAGGGGGGCCACGCGCTGTCGCCGTCGGTGCCGGCGCGCCTCGACGATGACGATGTTCACCGAAGAGATCGCAAGCGGGCGCAGGCGTCCCGGATCCCGATCCTCATGATCCGCATTGTGCACACAACCCGGCGCGGGCCGGACGGGAATCCCCGCTAACCCCCGGCGCTCCAGGCCCGTGTCCCAGGCGCGGATCATGCTGCCCCGTTGTGTACACACATGGGGCGCCACAAGCGCTTAGTCTCCGGCCGTGCGCTCGCGTTCGTATTCGGCGTTGATGCGCAGCGCTTCGGCGAGCTGGTCTTCCAAGATGATGATCCGGCAGGCGGCTTCCACGGGGGTGCCCTGGTCGACGAGTTCCCGGGCACGCGCGGCCAGGCGCAGCTGGTAGCGGGAGTAGCGGCGGTGCCCGCCGCTGGAGCGTTTCGGCTCGATCAGATGGGCGGCACCCAGAGCCCGCAGGAACGTCGGGGTGACGCCGAGCATCTCGGCGGCAGCGCCCATGCTGTAGGCGGGGTAGTCCTCATCGTCGAACCGGTCTTCGGCCGTGGGTCCGGCCGTATCCGTAATCCTGTCGTGGGCGAGCGTGTTCCCCTCGGCAGCCGAGCGGTGTTGATCCATACATTCCTTTCCGTCACGTGCACAGGGGGCCCCGGCGCCTGTTGCGCCGGGGCCCCGAAGAGTTCAACACCATCTACCGGCCATCGGCCGGCTTACTGTTTTCCGCATTCGCCGTACTGAGTGGCGATGATGCGCGGATCGCGGATGCGTGACCGTAGACCACCTTCCTATCTGTGGAACTGCGGTACCCGAGCGGCGAGGCTCAGCCGGCAACGGGCGATCCCGATGGCGTTCAACACTCCCTTCATCTCTATCTTCCGGACCACTGTCCAACTACACCTGCGGCAGCGCGTCCACGATCAGGGCCCCTTACCACTGCGCTGGCCCGTCACGTCCGACCTTCTGCCGTCAACCTTCAACTTCAACCTGCTCCGGGCAGTTCGTCGTGATGCCAGCAACTACTTCTGCTGCCCGGTGGATCCGTTCCTTGCGATGTCAGAAACCCTAGTGCCCACAGCCTCGAATGTCTACTACGGCGACGATAGATTTTCAGTGCGGGGTGCGGCAGTTCTCTGCCCGGCACTCGGGTCGCTCGGCTGCCTCCAGCGCGGCGGCCAGGCTTCCTGCTCGGCGACGCCCGGAGCGAATGGCAGGAGGTCCTGAATCAGCTCGGCACCCCATCGGAGCGTACGTACGGTTACCGGGCGATCTTCGACACGATGCTCTTCCTGCACCACGGGACCGTCTGGCCGAGGCCCGGAACATCGCGGTTCAGCAACCCGGTGGCCGCTGCCATGGTGGAGCGGGCCGAAGCCCTGCTCGACGGCGACCAGGAGGCGCTGCTCGCCACGGCGGATGCGTTCGACGCGTGGGCTTCCTCTAAGCCGTCCGCACGGACCATTGTGCTCGGCGATGCGGCGTTCGGCGACCGCTGACTCGACCTTCTCGCCGCCGGCCGGGCTGGGCTCCAGGCCGCGGGTAGCCCCTCTGGCCCTGTAGACCTTCGGGCGGCCGGTGTACTGCAGGCCGCCGTCCGCCCGGATCAGTGACGCCGCCCCCGGAACCGCTCCAGAAGACGCCGAGCCTTCTGCTGGTTGCGGGGGTCACGGGCCATTCGTTTCGCCTTTTCCATGTTCGCTCTGCCTTTGGGGCTGCGCAGATACGTGCGTACCCGGTCTATGAGTGTGGCCATGCGCATCCCCCTACCCAGCGCGCTCCATACAAAGCCGGAAGCGGTCACCGATCCGCGACGCAAAAGGTCGGGCACATGGGTTCGAGGGCGTAGATGCCTAATCCGATGGCCGCCTGTTCGAATCCTGCACGACATGCTCAAAATCATGGTTCTGACCTGCGGTAACGCTGGCTGCCGCGTGCGGCATATCATGGAAGCACTCGGTGGTGTCCACCGAGCCGCTTCCACCGAGTGGCGGCTCCGCCACACCGGCCAATGGGTCCTGTCCTCATGATGAGGGGGAATGCCCTGTGTGCGTGATGTTCCAGCCGAGTGAGCAACGTTTTGATCGTCCTTGTCGGCTGCCCTGGTATGGGCACGGCAACGGCTGTCCGCGGACGCCTGGAGCGAACTGGTCGACGTACCCGAGAAAACGGTGGATGAGTGGCTGACGGCGCTGCTCGATGCGGGAATCGCCGCTTGGGTGGCTTATCGCCACGCCCTGTGCCCTGTCGGGTGTAGGCCGACCTGAATGCACGCTCTGCCGAGGACGTGGCCAGCCGGGAGCTGCGGCACAGGAGGTTGTGATGCGCTTCGATGTGATCGTGGAGACACCGCGGGGATCGCGCAACAAGTACGAGATGGACCAGGCCAAACAGCGGATCAGGCTCGACCGGCTGCTGTTCACCGCCACTGCCTATCCCTACGACTACGGGTTCGTGCCCGGGACACTGGCAGAGGATGACGATCCGCTGGATGCGCTGGTGCTGGGCGAGGTGCCGACTTTTCCCGGATGTGTGATCAGCGTGCGTCCGGTGGCGGTGTTCTGGATGCATGACGAGCACGGACCCGATGCGAAGATTCTCTGCGTGCCCGCCAACGACAGCCGCTACGTCCACATCCAAGATTTGCTGGACGTGGATGTCCATGTGCTCGGCGAGATCGGTCACTTCTTCGACGTCTACAAGGACCTTGATCCGGGCAAGGACACCGACACCCGGGGCTGGGAAACACGTGCCCATGCAGAGGACGTGATCAAGCGCGCCGCCCGCCAGGCCGCACGAGGTCCGGCCCGACAGGGTGGTCTGTGACTGCCACCGCCTTCGACGCCGTGGCGGCCGATGCCGTCATCGACGGAGGACCCACCAAAACCCTGTGAACCCCTCGGCCTTCAGGCTGTTTCGCGCGAGCCACGTAAAAAGGAGGCCGGTGTTGGGCCAAAAGCCGGATACCGGCAGAGAGAATCTAGTGCGGGGGAATTGAAGCAGTCATGACAGGACGTGTACCGGGGAGCCGCAGGATTGCGGTGGACCGGTCGGAAGGCTTCGGTGAGCGGCTGCTGGGGCAGTTGCTGGACCGGGCTCACGCCATGCCGCCGCAGCTCGTCGCTCCGCTGGTGGCGGAGGAGGTGCGCAGGATCGGTGGCTGGGATGTGTCCATCCTGCTGCAGGACTATGACCAGGTGATGTTGGTACCGCTGCCGGGCAGAGGGCTCACGGGCGGCGATCCCCTGCCTATTGAGGGGTCATGGGCAGGTGAGGCTTTTGTCAGCGAGACGAGGGTGGAGCATCCGGTGGCCGACGGCATCCGGATGTACCTGCCGCTGCTCGATGGCAGTGACGAGGTCGGGGTGATGGCCCTGACCCTCAGCAGGGTCGACGACGACGACCGCCGATTGCTGCGACGGCTGGCCGGTCTGGTGGCTGACATGCTCGTCACCAAGAACGGTTATACAGACCAGTTCTTTCTGGCACGGCGTCGCAGGCCGATGAGCGTGTCCGCGGAGATCCAGTGGTCGCTGTTGCCCCCGTTGGCCATGGGCATCCCGCAGGTCGAAGTCGCCGGAATCATGGAGCCCGCCTACGACGTCGCCGGAGACAGCTTGGACTACGCCCTCAACGACGAAGTCCTGCACATAGCCGTCATCGACGCGATGGGCCACGGCATGAACGCCGCCGTGCTGGCGACCGTGGCTATCGGCGCCTACAGACACGCCAGACGCGCCAACGTCGGGCTAGCCGAACTGTACGAATTCATGGATACCGCCATCAATGAACAGTTCGGCCCTGACCAGTTCGTCACGGCCCAGATGGTGCGTCTGGACATCGAGTCGGGTCACTTGGAATGGGTCAACGCAGGACACCCGGCGCCGTTGCTGATCCGCGGCAACCGGGTCATCGAGGCGTTGGAAGGTGCGGGAACCCTACCGGTCGGCTTTGGCGGTGCCACCCCGCGGATCAATACGCGCCAGCTCGTGCGCCACGATCGGGTGCTGTTCTACACCGATGGTGTCGTCGAAGAGCACGAGGCCGGCGGCGAGCAGTTCGGCGAAGAGCGCCTGATCAACTCCATCGAGCACGTCGGGCCCAGAACGAAAAGCGTGCAGGAGATGGTACGAGGCCTCTCTCACAGACTGATGCGGCAGAGGAAGGGCATGACAAGTGATGACGCGAGCCTTTTCCTGGTCGAATGGCGTGGCGGAACCGCCGACCACCTCGCTGAAATCGACCTCTGACCGTTCTGAACGCGTTCCCGATCACTCCTTTGACAGTGACGCCACATCTGCTGATGCAGTCGCGGGCATGAAGCAGAGGTTTCGCGAATTTGACGCGCTACAGGCGTACGGGCGTGTCCGTGGCGGCGTCTTCAGCACCGTGAGGCTCGCCGCGGCGCCGATCAAGCCTGCAACACACCGCTCGACACGGAACCTGATGATCAATTTGATCAAGGCGGTTGAGTTGGGTCAGGCAGTGCGTGCGACGACGCCTGCAGGCGAAGACCTGCCGTCTGGTGCCAGCCGGTGAGCTCGAGCAGGCGTCGCACCTGCGGAGGGGGCGAGCGCAACGTCAGAACGTGGCCGCAGCGCAGCCCGGCGGCGGCGGTGACCAGGGCGCGCAGCCCGCCGACGTCGCAGAACACCAGGCCGCTGAGATCGACGGAGAAGCTGCCACGGCCCGCCATCGAGGCCAGGGCCTGGGTCAGGGCGGGCAAGGCGGCGCGGTCGAGTTCGCCCTCGATCTGCAGGCCCGCGAGATCGACGTTTGGCGTGATGCGCGGGAGCCGGTCGGCTGCCGCGTCAGGAGTGAGAGCGCCGACCGTGTCCGCGGTGTTCATGCTGGCTCCTATGGGCGGGGGAGTGCGGGCTGAAGTGGCCGCGGGGGTGAGGCGGTCATGAGCACGTCGCGCTGGGGTTGGCGTGCGCGGAGCAGTCAGGCGCGATGACCTGATCGTCTAGTGGGCTCGACCAGGTGGAAAGCAGTAATCTGCGCCGGTCTTATCAGCAGCCGTGCTCACCGGCCTGACGCTGCCCGGGGCGTGCGGTGGCCGCCGCGGCCCGGTTGCTCAACGCCGCGGCCGACCAGGCGCTCGCCCGGAGGGACCCGTAACGGTTGTGCAGTCCCCACCACAACGCGTGATCAGGACGCGAAGTCGCCGCGGGCGGGCTGCCGGGTCTGTCCGCCCTCGTTGTCCCAACCGGCCAGGCTCAGGTCCTGCTCGGTGGTGGCGTCGGCGGAGCTGTTCCGGGCTGCGGCGGTGAGGATGTCACCGGGACGGGTACGGCCACGGCATCGGGTGGCCATGCCGAGCGCGTTGGCAGCGGCGGCGGGTGTGGTGCCAGGTGGGATGACGAGCAGGTTGAGATGCTCGATCCCCGGGATGATCAGGTTGACCACGTGGGGGTCGATGGTGCGGAACCAGCCCACTTTCACGTGACGGCCGGGGGCGGCGATGCGGTGCGGGATGTTGTCCCAGGTGTCCAGGTGCAGGCCCACGCGCAGGACCCGTCGGTTCAGCCGCTGGTCGATGGCGGCGATCAGGGCGGGCAGTTCCGCGCCGGCGTCGTAGGTGGCGGGCCACCACGCCCCGTCCACCGCGCCCTGGCGTGTGAGGGCGGGATCCAGGCTGAGCCGCACCTTCTCAGGGTCGGTCATGGGAAGGCTCGCGGCGTCGTGCGGCCAGGCGTGCCGGGGTCGGCCAGCGTACGTCGTGGGCCCAGCCGAGCCTTTCCAGCAGCCGGATCAGCCGGGCGGAGACGTCGATCTGGCCGGGCAGCACGCCGTGGCGGGCGCAGGTGGGGTCGGCGTGGTGGCCGTTGTGCCAGCTCTCGCCGAACGACAGGATCGCCAACGGCCAGAAGTTCGCGGCCCGGTCCCCGGCGCGGGTTTTCAGCGGCCGCTCGCCGAAGACGTGGCAGATGGAGTTGATCGACCAGGTGATGTGGTGCAGCATCGCGATCCGGACCAGGGCGCCCCAGAAGAACGCGGTCAGCGCGCCGTACCAGGTGCCGGTGGCCAGCAGCCCGATGACGGGCGGCAGCAGCAGCGAGGCCGCGGCCAGCGGCAGGAACAGCCGGTCCACCCGGCCGATGTCGGCGTCGGCGAGCAGATCCTTGGCGAAGCGCCGCCGGTTGGTGAGGTCGCGCTCGAACATCCAGCCGACATGCGCGAAGAGCAGTCCCTTGGCCAGGCCGCGCACGCTGTGCCCGTAGCGCCAGGGCGAGTGCGGGTCGCCGTCGCGGTCGGCGAAGGCGTGATGGCGCCGGTGATCGGCCACCCACTGGATGACCGAGCCCTGCACGGCCAGGGACCCGGCCACGGCCAGGCCGAACCGCAGCCACCGGCCCGCCTTGAACGCGCCGTGGGTGAGATAGCGATGGAAGCCCACCGTGACGCCGAGCCCGGTCAGGACGTAGGCACCGACTGCGATCGCCACGTCGGCCCAGCTCAGTCCCCACCCCCAGGCCACCGGCACGGCGGCGGCCAGGGCCGCGAACGGCACCAGCACGAACACCCACAACGCGGCCACCGCCGCGACCGGTTTACGCCCGTCGATGATCGGCGCCGCGCCGCCCCACTCCCGATCGACGAAGCCTGCATCCGTCGAAGCCATGCCAGTTTCCCCCCGTCGTACGTGCAGCGCCCTTTCGTCCTCGTTGGAACCAGTCCGGCTGCCCACGCACAGGGTGGCCACACACCTCCTGGCGCTGTTTTGGGATTACCTAGGTGATCTCGTGGCGAAAGCCCTGACGCTGGGGGAGTGCTCGCCGGCCAGCGGTTCTGGCGGCGGCTCGGACGGGATCTTGGGCGGCGAAGCCGGGTGATACGGGTGGCGCCGAGCACCAGGATGAGGATTCCGCTGACCATGGCGATCAAGCATCGCCATCGCCACCGCCACCGCCACCGCCACCGCCACCGCCACCGCCACCGCCAGCGGCAGCGTGCCGTGCAGGCCGAGGAAGGACACCTGCGTGGCGGTGGTGTTCTGCAGCCTGAACACGATGAAGGCGATGGACACGAACGCGGTGGCCCAAAACGGCCACTCAGGCCACGCTGGTGCGGGTGACGGGCGCCGGCATATTTCAGCGAAATGTCCGGACGATTTTGCGGACGGTAGGCTTCAAAAGTGGCGATCCGGCAGGTCGAGGCGATCTGGTGGCTCTCCGGAGAGGACTCGCCCGATCCCGCCTGAGCCACTGAAGTGAAGGTCGCCCGCACTTGTTCATCGGCTGAGGACTTCGCGGTCTTGGGCTCCGTTTCAGGCGCGGAAGACTGTCCGTGATCATCAACAGATCGGCTGGACCCTCGGCGCGAAGGCGGACCGGCATCCGGCGGGAGGCGCCGACCGAAGGAAGGCCAGGCGGCTGGTGGTTCGAACGGTTAGCGCCACGCCAATAAGGCGTACACTCACGCGACCGCCGTGATGAGCGCGCCGGTCAGGCCGATGATGATCAACGCGACGTAGAACACGGCGAGTGGACGAGCAAGTCCTGGAGTGGCGGGGTGCGTCCTGTCCGGCCGACATCCTGACGTTGGGAAGAGAAACGTCTACTTTGCCCGCGTTGACCGGGGGAGACGTAGCGTTCGGGCGATGGCCCGAACGGCTGCCATGGGAGTCCTCTGGGTCCCGAGGCACGTGGCTGAGGGTGCTCGCCGCGCGAGAACTTCTCGCCGACGTGGTGGTCCGTACACCCGTGGTCGAGTCGCGGGTGCTTTCGGACGTCGTGGGTGGGCCGGTCCATCTCAAGTGCGAGAACCTGCAGAGGTTCGGCGGTCGCGGCCAGTGTCGGCAATCACGCTCAGGGGGTGGCGCTGAGCGCGCGGTTGGTCGGAGCCAAGGCGACGGTGTACATGCCGTAAGGTGCGGCGTTGCCCAAGGTGGAGGCCACCCGCGGTTACGGCGCTGAGGTGATCTTCGCGCGCACTGGCGGCCAAGACGCTGCGGCCTGGAGTCAGGATAGTGGGGGTGCAGGCCGAGCGCGCCGCGCTGGCCGCCTCACCGTGTTCCACGGTCATGGGCTGGGCGACAGCGGCGGTGACTTACGTTGCGATGTGGAAATGGGACCACCGATCTGCGGACAACGGCTACCAGCTGATCGGCACACACTCACCGCGAGAACCCGAAAGAGTCCACGAAGTGCACCGGATCCTGGTCCACCGCTTGGCGGAGGTCTGTCGAGACGTGGGATCCAGCCGGATACGGCGCGTCGCGACGCGCCGGCAGGCTCGCTATCGCCGCAGGTGATGAGGCTAGCTGGGATTGTGTGTTTCCGCCGGCTGGCCGATCGCCTTGACTGGTGGGTGACCAGTCGGCGCAGCTTGCGTCGCTGTCACCGTGAGGGGGTCGTCATGACCCTGGATGCACGAGGAACGAACGCCACCGCCCGCACCGGCCTGAACGGTCAGGCCCCGCGCTGCGATCACATCAACCAACTCCCGACTGCGGAGTACGGAGTACCCGAATGCAAGGCATGTCTGGCCCTCGGCCAGACATGGACGCGCCTGCTGGTGTGCCTGACCTGCGGGTGGGTCGCCTGTTCCGACGATTCGCGGGGCGGCCACGCCAAGGCTCACTACCGGGAAACCGACCACCCGGTGGTCGCCGCCCTGGAAGCACGGTCGACCTGGCGCTGGTGCTATGTGCACCGGCGGACCGTATAGACGAGACGAAAGAGCCTTCATGAGCATTTCTGAACAGCAGGTGAAAGATCGGCAGTACTACGACGGCGCATCGCCGTTCCCCGGGGCGGAGGAGCACCCTCCGGTCGGCCGAGCCCAGATGGTGCTGACGGCGGCGATCGTCGTGCTGCCGTTCATCGCACTCGGCGCCGCGGTCTTCCTGGCGTGGGGGCACGGGGTCGTGCTCACCGATCTGCTGCTGGCCGCGGCCTTCTACGTGGTGACCGGGCTGGGGGTGACGGTCGGGTTCCATCGTTTGCTCACCCATGCCTCCTTCACCGCACGGCCATGGCTGCGCGTGAGCCTGGCGGTCGCCGGGTCGATGGGCTTCCAGAGCAACGTCATCGACTGGGTGGCCGTCCACCGCCGCCACCACGCCTTCACCGACCGGCCCGGCGACCCGCACTCTCCCTACCGGTACGGCAGCAGCTTGCGCGGGCAGCTTCGGGGGCTTGCCCACGCCCACCTGGGCTGGCTGTTCACCGACGATCGGACCCCGGCCGAGCGCTACGCCCCCGACCTGCTGGCCGATCCGGCCATGACCCGGGTGGCGCGTGCCTTCCCCGCGCTGTGCGCGCTGTCGCTGATGCTGCCGTTCCTGGCCGGCTGGGCGATCAGCGGCACCCTGCACGGCGGGCTGACCGCCTTCCTGTGGGCGGGACTGATCCGCATCGCACTGCTGCAGCACGTCACCTGGAGCGTCAACTCCCTGTGCCACGTCATCGGCAGCAGACCCTTCAGGACCCGCCGCCACGACCGCTCCACCAACCTGTGGCCACTGGCCCTGCTGTCCTTCGGCGAAAGCTGGCACAACGGACACCACAGCGAACCCAGCTGTGCCCGCCACGGCCTCGATCGCGGCCAGATCGACACGTCCGCCGAAGTGATCCGCCTGTTCGAGCGGCTCGGCTGGGTCAGCAACGTGCACTGGCCCGACCACGACCGCCTCCAACGCCGCCGCACCGCCCAGCCATCACAAGCCCGAGCCCCAGCCGGAGACTGACCGATGCCCCTTTCGGTGTCGCTGTCGGCATGGCTGCTCACCGGTGTCGCGGTAGCTGTGGTAATCGTCATCGATCTTGTGGCCGGGCGAGGCCGCCGCCAGGAGGGAAGACACACTGAGCTTGCGGCGCTCCGGTGCCGCCCGCTCGCTCATCGATTCCAGTGATAACCCAACCGGTGATTGCTCGTTTCCTCGCTGAGGGCCGGCGAGGACATTGGAATTCCAAGCCACTTGACCGTGGTGAATGTCCGCCGGCACAAGGTCATGGCTGATGACGAAGACAGATCAACGAGGTCCGCCTCCGGGCCCATGTCCGAGCTGAGCGGTGAAAGGAGAACGCGATGAGTCTGCGTTGGGAGATCGACAACAAGGTACAGGCTCTCAAAGGCTGGGCCAGGCGGCGCTTTCGCAGCCAGCGTCACCACGCGGGCAAGACCGATCGGGCCATGGACAATCCAAAGCAGTCCGGCGGGAAGGTCAAGGACACCCCCAAGCACTGATCCCCTCACCGGCAGGGGCTGGATACCTCAGCCCGGCGAGTAGCGCCAACGCTCCTGTCAGGGGGTCACACTCCACGAGGCACCTAGAGTGGTGGAAGACGGCCCAGATCGGCGCCGCCCAGCAGAAAGGGGTGGCGGGCATGGAGTTGCGTCAGCTGCGCTATTTCGTGACGCTGGCCGAAGAGTTGCATTTCGGCCGGGCGGCGGCTCGCGAGCACATCGTGCAGTCCGCGCTGAGCCAGCAGATCCAGCGGCTGGAGCGCGAGCTGGGCGTGCGACTGCTGAACCGCAGCACCCACCACGTCGATCTGACCCCGGCGGGCGCCGCTTTCCTCATTGAGGCGCGCCAGATCCTCGACCACGTGGGCCGGGCCGGGCAGGCTGCACGCAACGCCGTGGCGTCAGCGCCCACGCTGCGGGTCGGCATCATCGACGCCGGCTACGACTCCATGCCGCAGATCCTGCGCGAACTCCAGCGCGGCCATCCCGACATCACGATTCATCAGGTCGAAGCGGGCACCCCAGAGCAGTACCGGCAACTGGCCGACGGCCGCCTGGACATCGCCATCGGACCTGCTTCCCAGACCCAGGCCGAGGTGGCGTCCAAGCTGATCCGACTCGATCCGCTCGGTGTGCTGGTGCCCGACGACCACGGCTTCGCCGACATGGACGGCGTGCCCGTCGCCGCCCTCGCCGACGAACTCCTGCTGCTCGGCGAGGAATCCCAGACGCCGGAGCTCAACCAGTTCGTCATCGAGCTGTGCCGTTCGGCAGGGTTCGCGCCGATCATCTACGAGGGAACCGTCGAGAGCTCCCGCGCCGCCGCCGACCTCGTACTCCAGCGCCGCTGCGTGCACTGCGTCCCCTCCTCGTTCCGTTCCTCCAACCGGCCGGGCACCACCTGGCGGCCCCTGATCGAACCTGCCATGCACTACCCCTGGTCACTGTTGTGGCACGACGCCAACCCCTCTCCCCATATCGCCACCGTCATCAACAGCGCCCGACAACTCGCCGAACGGCTCGGCTGGCTGGAACCCGCCGCCCCGCCCACCGAGCCGGCACCCGCATCCCCGGCAAGGACCCGCAAGGCTTGATCATCACCTTCGCGCTCGGCATCGCCGGCGCGCTGCTGGGCGGCTTCGTGCCCACCGCGGTGTTCCACGTCTCGGGCATCCAAGGGTTCTTCAACCTGTCCACCTGGCTCTGCGCCATCGCTGGAGCGGCAGTCCGCTGCTCGGCTACAACCTGATCACCGGCCGACGTTCGGCCCGCCGGACCGGCCGCCGATGAACCCGCCCAGCACACCCCGCAACGCGCTCCAGAGTCGCGGCTTGGTCTGCCCCCGCAACGCTGGCGTGCTCATCTGTGGATCAGGGCGGCGATGTCGTCGAACAGCCGTTTGTGGGCGGCGGCCGCCTCGGGGGAGGTCAGGTCCATGTTCTGGATGAAGCCGTGCTCCAGGCCGGGTTCTTGGCGGTGCACCACGTGCGCGCCAGTCTGTGCCAGTCGACGGGCGTAGGCGTCGCCTTCGTCGCGCAACGCATCGTGTTCGGCGGTCACGATGAGGGCGTCAGGCATGCCGTGCAGGTCTGGTGCCAGCAGCGGGCTGGCGGGCGCGCGGTCGGCGGGGTCCGGCGTCCAGCATGTGATGGCCCAGGCGAGGAAGTCGGCGTCGAGCGCGTGGCCGGCGCCCTTGTCGAGGACGCTGGGCTGCGAGAGCGTCAGGTCGGTGTTGGGGCAGATCAGGATCTGCAGACCGGGCACGGGGTCGCCGGCGTCGCGCAGTCGCAGGCACGCCATGGTCGCCAGGTAGCCGCCCGCGCTGTCGCCGGCTACCGCCGCCGGGCGCGCCCAGCGCAGCACCGCGGCCACATCATCGATGGCCGCGGGGCAGGGATGCTCGGGCGCGAGCCGGTAGTCGACGGCCAGCACCTCGACGTCGCAGATGTCGGCGATGCGCCGGCAGGTGCGGTCGTGGGTGTCGAGGTCGCCGAGCACGAAGGCGCCCCCGTGCGCGAACACCACCAGCGGCCGTGGCTGCTCGGCCGGCCGGTAGTGGCGCAGCGGGATGCCGTTCGGGCCGCGGAGGTCTTCCACCTGGCTCAACGCAGGCCCCTTGGGCCGGTCGGCGGCTCGCCGACGCGAGCTTTCGCGGAGTTCTGTCACGTTCGGGTGGGTCATGGAGCGTCTCGTTCGTTCGGGTGCTGACGGTGATCAGAGACTAGTGGGACGGCCGAGCGGAAATTCGAGTGCGTCATCGTGTGGCCGGGTGTTACATGAGTCAGGATGATCGACGAACCGCTGGACCGACTCCGCGCCGCCGCCCGGCGCACCCGTGAACTGGCCCGAAACCGGGCGGGCACCGGCCTGGGCCACCAGGACGCCGACGACGACGTCGGCACGATCGGCACGGACGGTGCCCTCGGGTTCGACCCGTTCCCGCTGCTCGAAGCCCTCCATCGGCACGGCGTCCGAGCCGTGGTGATCGGGCAGGTCGCCGGCATCATGCATGGATCCACCGAACTGACCGGCGATCTGGACCTGCTCTGGGACGGCCTCCCGGCTCACGCCGCGGCCCTGGCGGCCGCCTTCGCCTCCGTCAACGCCCAACTGATTGACGAAAAGGGCAACCCCGTAGCAACTCACCCGGATTCCTTTCTCGGCCCCAAAGTGGAGTTCACCTCTCCCGGAGCCGGCGGCGACTGTTGCACCCCGGAGCTGCCCTGGGGAGGCCTTCGAGTCCGAGAGTTCCTCGACCGCGCGATCACCGTGGTCGACCCTGGCGGCCTGGAAGTTCACTACGTCTCCCGAGAGGACCTGATCCGGATGCGCCGCGCCATAGGCCGGCCCAAGGACCTCCGGCGAGCAGACGAACTGGACTCGCTCTAGGAGCGCCGGGGCGTACAGCCCAACTCTGCCGAAGATCGTCAACGGCCTGGCAACCTCACGCTGAGCTGCACATGGAACATGTGAGCACCTTTGGCTCGCCCCCGAAGCGGTCGCCCCGAGAGTGGCACAGAACCACTTGCCAACGCGCCCTATGGGCCGCGCGGTCGGCATTCCGCATCGGGTGGCGGCCGAGCCGGTCGTCGCCGCCCTCGCGGGGCCCGAGATTGTCGTGGGCGCCCGCTAGGGTCGCCGCGTTGGCTGACGCAGCGGAGGTGTAGTCGTGCGCCCGATCTTCTTCCCGGCCCGCCGGAGAGGCGACCGCGCGTGGGAGCGGCTGTTCAAGCTGGCCGCGCGTGGCGAGAGCGGCAAGGTGATCCGCCTGGTCGGCAAGCTGGACGCGGACGACCGGAAGGCGGTCGCGGAGCTGCTGCCCGCGCACCTGGCCGCGTCGGGGCCCGAGGGTGACTGGTCGACCTGGCAGGAGCACCTCAGGTCGATGCTGCTGGCGGGGGTCGCGTGTCTGGGTGGGGCCGCGGCCGTCGCGACGTGGCTGTTCAGGCGCGACTTCCGCTGGATGCGAGGCGATGAGGAGCTCATTCTCGAGCTGCTGCGCGAGCGGCCCGCCGAGTGGAAGGCGGACCTGGCGCGCCGCCTCGCCCGGCGGATGCGCCTGCCCGAGCTGCGCTATTGGGAGGTGGCCGCGGCGTTGGTACGCGAGACCGGCATCGAGCCGCCGGACGATGACGCGTTCATGGTGGGCTGGGTACGCGGGCTCGGCTCACCTCCGGCGGCCACGGACCCGCTGTTCGCGGCGTTCGCGCCGCGGCTCTTCGAGATCGACGGCCTGGGCGAGGCCATCGACGGCCAGGTGGGCACGATCGCCCGGCTCGTCGAGGACGGCCTGCTGGAGCGCAAGGCGGTCATCGACGGCCTCGTCGGGCGGCTGCTGCGTGACGGGCCGGCCGCGCCGGCCGCCCTCGCGATCCTGCACGACCGGCTCGACCTCGACATCGACGAGTCGGCCGAGCGGGCCGGCGACTACGCCAGGCTGCTGCCCGCCGGGCCGGTTCCCGTGGCCGATCTGGCCCTGGCGCAGTTGCGGCGGCTGGAGGAGGCGGGGCGGCTGGAGGAGGAGCTGTTCGCCGAGGCGGTGCAGGCGCTGGCGTTCAGGCCGGAGAAGAAGCTGCTGCGCGCGGCCGTCTCGTGGGCCGGCGACGCCGTGCTGCGCGAGGCCGGGCGGGTGGACGCCGTGCTGGGCGCGCTGTCCCTGATCTTCGCGCAGGACACGCTGGCACTGCAGGAGCGCGCCGTGCGGCTGGCCGTCAGGCTGGCCCGCCAGGCCGGTGAGCCGGGCCGCGAGGCGGTACGCCAGGCGGCGGCCGGGCTGCCGGACGAGCTGCGTGAGAAGGTCTCGGCCGCGTACGGGGGCGGCATCGAGGCGGAGCAGGTCACGCTCGTTCCCCTTCCCCCGGTCGGGGACGGCCCGGCGATGCCGGCGCCCATCGCCTCGCCGGGGCAGCTCGTGCGCGAGGCCGCCGCCCCTGATGTGGGCCCGTACACGTTCGAGCTCCTGCTGGCCGGGCTGGTCGAGTGGGCGCGGCGGGCGCCCGGCGCGCTTCGCGAGGCGTTGCGTCCCTGGCGTGACCCGCTCGATCCGGGGTTCTTCGGTCTTTACGGCGGCCGGCTCTACGACGGCCCGGCTCAGGCCGTGCGCCGGGCGCTCCTCGCGTTCGCCTCGCCCGAGGAGAGCAGACGGCTGTCGGAGACCGCCGCCAGGGAGGCGCTGCCGCTGCGCGCGTTCGACCGGCTCTGCCTGCGCCGCGCCCACGAGCTCGCGCGGTCGTTCCAGGACGGCGACGACTGTCCGGTCCTGCTGGCCACACCCACCGCCGGCACCGGCCACATCGCTCCCGAGGTGCTGCTCGATCGCCTGGAGTCGCTGGAGGCGGCGGGCGCCCAGGCGCTTCCCGTCGATCTGGCGCAGGCCCTGCTGCGGCTGCCCCGCGACATCCCGGAGGTGTGCGTGCGGAGAGCGGAGGGGCTGTTCTCGGAGGCGGGCCGCACGTGCGCCGACTGGATGCGTGGCGGCGGCCTGCCCGATCCGAAGGTGAAGGTGTTCGTGGCGGAGCATCGCGTGCCGCACGTGGGGTCGACGCCGGTCCTGAAGACCGTGCTCGATGCGCCGGGCGACCTGCCCGAGCCGATCCGCGAGCTGTACCGGCTCGAGACCGGGCACGGGTACATGCTCGAGGGGTGGCCTCTCGCCATGCCCTCGCACCGGGAGGTCGTGGCCGCGCACATGGTCTGGAACGTGTGGGCCGACATGGACTCCACCTATCTGCCCACGCAGGCGCTGGTGAGCCTGGCGTACGCGGACGGCCCGATCGGCGAGGGCATGGCCCACGTGCTGGCCTGCGGCATGGGCCACGCGAACGCCACCAACCGCGCCGCCGCCACCGACGCGCTGCTGACGCTGGCGGCGCGCGGGCAGGTCCCGGTGGCGGCGCTGGGGGAGTCGCTCACAAAGCTGGTCACGCGGGGCGTGGTCAAGCTCAATCGGGTGGTGTCGGTGCTCGACGACGCCACGCAGGCGGGGGCCCACGAGACGGTGTGGGAGGTGATCGCACGGCTGCTGCCGGGGCTGCTGCCGAAGGAGGGCGACCGGCCGCGTGCGGGGGTGGCGGATCTGCTGGCGGCGGGGGCGAGGGCGGCCAGGATCGCGGGGGTACGTGCCGAGCTGCCGGACGTGGCGGCGCTGGCGGACCGCAAGGGGTCGAGCAGGCTCGTGCAGGAGGCGCGGCGGTTACGGCACCTGGTGGCCGTCCCTTAGCGATCTACGTTGTAAAGGCTCCGGGGGTCGCTGATCATTTCCCTGACGGAAGTGATGGACCGGTGGGCGGGAAACACGCGAAAGGATGAGTGGGTACGCCGGAGGGCTGGGCCGGATCGGGGCGCGTGGGGCGTCGGCGCCCTCGCTTCACGGGCGAGGGCGCCGTTTCCGGTCCACGGTGCGTTTCCGGTCCACGGTGCCCCGACAGGACCCCGGGCAGTCGTGGCCGGGGCCGTCAGATCAGGGGGAGGCGGCGTACGCCTGTCATGGTCGGCGTCGGCATGAACTCCACGGGGTCGTCCGGATCGGTGCGCAGGGGGTTGAGCCGGTCGAGGAGGATGTTCAGGGCGACGCGTCCCTCCAGGCGGGCCAAGGGGGCGCCGAGGCAGAAATGGATGCCGCGGCCGAAGGCGAGGTGCGGGTTGGGGTCGCGGTCGGGGTTGAAGACGTCGGGGTCGGGGAACTGCCGGGGGTCTCTGTTGGCCACTCCGACCCAGGCCATGAGCATCTGATCGGCGGGGATGGTCACGCCGCCGAGTTCGACTTCGCGGGTGGTGGAGCGGCCCAGTGCGGCGAAGGGGGTGAACAGGCGCAGGGATTCCTCGATGACGTCCGGGATGGAGGCGCGGTCGGCCCGTACCTTGTCCTGCTGCTCGGGGTAGGCGTCCAGGCAGAGCACCGTGTTGCCGAGCAGCATCGTCGTGGTGATGTGTCCGGCGAGCAGCAGGATGATGGCGAAGTTCACCACCTGGTCGTCGGGAAGGCGTTCGCCGTCGACCTCGGCCTCGACCAGCCGGGTGAGCAGGTCGGCGCGTGGCTGCTTTCTGCGTTCGGCGGCGTGGCCGGCGAGATAGTCGGCCATCTCCTTCCAGGATTTCAGCGCTGTCTCGGTGTCCACCCGCTGGCCCTCGGTGGGTTCGGCGAGTGAGACCTTGGCGTCGCGTTGGAACAGCGCGTCGGCCCACTGTTTGAACAGGGCTCGGTCGCTGCTGGGCACGCCCAGCAGTTCGGCGATGACGATGACGGGCAGCGGGTAGGCCAGATCGGTGACCAGTTCCAGCCGGCCGCGCTCTTGTGCCGCGTCGAGGAGTTCGTGGGTGAGGGCGGCGATCCTCGGTTCGAGATCCGCGACGACCTTCCGGGTGAAGGCACTGCTGACGAGTTTGCGTAGTTTGCCGTGTTCCGGTGGGTCGATCTGGGTGATGAAGCCCTTCATGGAGAAGCCCTTGGGCTTCATGGCCTCGGGCACCACCCGCATGGTGTCGGAGGAGAACGTCGCGGGGTCGCTGAGGACCTCGTGCAGTTCGGGATAGCCGTAGACGTGCCACATCCCGGCGGCGGCGTCGTACTCGACCGGCGGGCCCGATCGCGGTCCGTGCAGCCAGAAGTGCTGTTCGGGGATGTTGTACCGCTTGACGATGTCGGTCATCGCCTCTCCCTTGGTCGTGAACCTGTGATCGGTGTACGTAAGGCGCGGCGGTCGAGCACTTCAGGGCGCGGGCGCGACGCCCTCAGCCACCGGCTGCCGTTTTCTCGCGATACTCCTGCCAGCGTTGGAGGAACTGCTCTCCGTCGTACTCGACGAAGGCGAAGAACTCCTTGGTGTCCCGCAGTCGCGCCCGCTGCTCGGGCCGATCCTCACCGACGACCGACAGTCCGAACTCCAACGTCTCCACCGCCGGTCGGAGAAGGGCGAACTGGACCCGCATGACGTGTTCCCAGCCGCCGTGGATCACCTGGTAATGGTGCTCGCGGCTCGACGTGGGGACGCGCTCGATCATTCCGACCATCTCCAGTTGCCTGGCGACCGTGCTGATCGCGGTCTTGCTCACGCCGAGCCGCGCCGCCAGATCGGTGAGGGACTGGTGCGGCGGCTCGCAGATGATCAGCCAGGCGTACAGGCGGCCCATCGTCCGCGTCCCGCCGAGTCGCTCCATGACCAGTCCCATCCGGTCGACGAATTCGCTTTCCCGGGGATCCATCTATGCCAACTCCGAGAGGATCGTAAAGTACGTACTTGACGAAGCGTACGTCCGGTGTCTGGACTGGGCAACGGCCGGAACTTTCATGTGGCGCGGATCACCTTGCGGTGTCGAATTCGCTGCGGCGATCATCGCGCCGTAGACCGGGAAGGAAGACGGTGCAGTGGTCGCTGACGTCCTGGTCGCTGGCGTACGTGGTGCCGATCGGGCATCCGGCCGCTCACGCCGGTGGCGGTCAGCGCGTCGGGACCGCGGATGCCGGTGATGGCGGTGGCCCCGGTGGCGGTCAGCGCGTCGGGACCGGGGATGCCGGTGGTGGCGGTGGCCCCCGTGGTGGTCAGCGCCATGGCAGGTGCGGCGTGCGAGCCGGTGGTCAGGCGCGCCGGTGCCGTGGCAGCAGGAAGCTGACCACCGCGATGACCAGGCCGAGCCCGGCCGCCAGGAGGAAGACCAGGTCATAACCGGCGGCGAGGGCGGCGGCCGGGGGACTCCCGCCGGCCTCCATGGCGGCTCTGGCGCCGGCCGCCGGCGCGAGCACCGCCAGGCCTATCGAGCCGCCTGTCTGGCTGGCGGTGTTGGCCAGGCCGCCGATGGTGCCCGCGTCGCCCTCGGGAACGTCGGCGGTCGCCGCGGCCATGAGGGTGGGGAAGGTCAGCCCGATGCCGACCGCGATGATCAGGGTGGGCCCGAGCACGCTGGTGACGTAGCCGCTGTCGGCGTGGGCCTGGGCGAGCCAGCCGAAACCGGCCACGAAGCAGCCGCAGCCGGACAGCACCAGGGGGCGCACACCGGTTCGCGGCAGCAGGGCGGCGGCCAGCCGCGCGATCACCACGAACGTCACGGCCGCGGGTGTCTGCCCGAGCCCGGCTTGCAGCGCGCTGTAGCCGAGTACGTTCTGCAGGAACAGCGACGTGAAGTACCACATCGCGATGGCGATCCCGCCGAACAGCAGCAGCATGCCGTTGCCGACGGCCACCCCCCGGATCCTGAACAGCCGCAGGGGCATCATCGGCCGGCGGGCGAAGCGGGCCTCCACCACGGTGAAGACGGCGAGCAGGAGCAGGCCCGCCAGGGCCGGCCCGGCGACCGGTACGGACGTCCAGCCGTGATCGCCGCTCTGCATGACTCCGTACATCAGCGCGGCCAGCCCCGTCGTCCCCGTGACCGCGCCCGTGAGGTCGAGCGATTCCCACCGGCCGGTCCGCGTGCCGGCCAGGGACATCATGGCCATGCCGACCAGCGCCGCGCCGATCGGCACGTTGATGAGGAAGACCCACCGCCACGACAGGCCGGTGGTGATGGCGCCGCCCGCGACCGCGCCGGCCATCCCGCCCACGCCGCCCGCTGCCGACCAGGCGCCGAATGCCCGGGCGCGCGCGTGCCCCTCGGTGAAGCAGGTGTTGATCACGGCCAGCGTCGCCGGGGCGAGCATGGCGGCTCCCACGCCCTGCGCGACGCGGGCCGCCACCAGGACCTCCGGGGCGGTCGCCAGGCCGCCGGCCAGGCTCGAGGCGGCGAACAAGAACAGTCCGGTGGTCAGCATGCGGCGGTGGCCGAGCAGGTCGGCGGCGCGACCGCCCAGCAGCATGAAGCCGGCGAAGGTCAGCAGGTAGCCGTTCACCACCCAGGGCAGGCCGGTGGAGGTGAAGCCGAGGTCCTCGCGGATCGAGGGTAGAGCGACGTTGACGATGGACGCGTCCAGAATCACCATGAACTGGCTGGCACACGCCAAGGCCATGATCATCCAGGTGGCGCCGGCCCGCTGCGTCGCGGTGTTGGTGCTGGTCATGACTTCTTCCTTGCTGGCTCGCCGCTCACGCGGTCTGGGAAATTGCTCCGGCCCTGACTGCGCCGGCGGCGGTATCGGTGACGAGGCTGCCCTCCAGCAGCCGGATGGTGATCTGCGCCAGCCGCCGTCCTTGGTACCTGGCCGCTTGGAGCGCCGTGTCATCGGGGCCGTCAGTGGTCGGCGGGCCGGCATACGACGTGCCGTACGGGTTGCCGCCGGCGGCGTACACGGCCGGATCGGTGAACCCGGGCGGGACGATCAGCGCCCCCCAGTGGTAGAAGACGTTGCCCAGCGACAGGATCGTGGCCTCGCTGCCGCCGTGGCGGTTGGCCGCCGAGGTGAAGGCCGTCACCGGCTTGTCGGCCAGCCCACCTTCCCGCCACAGCCCGCCGGCCTGGTCGATGAACTGCTTGAGCTGCGCGGCCGGCGTGCCGAACCGGGTCGGCGTTCCGAACGCGAACGCGTCGGCCCACGCCAAGTCCTCAATCGTGGCCTCGGCGATCGAGGTGGCGACGTCGGCGTGCCGGCGCCACAACGGGTTCTGGGAGATCGCGCTGTCGGGTGCCAGTTCGGCGACCCGCCGCAGCCGCACCTCGGCTCCGGCCAAGGCGGCGCCCTCGGCGACGGCCTGCGCGAGTGCGTGCACGGTGCCTGTCGCGCTGTAGTAGATGACAGCGACCTTCACGGTCATGCCGGCTCCTCGATGTCGGGTAAATTGTTACGCGCATAATGTTATGCACATAACTAACTTGTCAAAGGGGACCCCATGGACTTCGACCAAGCCGACGCCCTCAACCAGGCCATCCGCCTGCTGAGCCTGCGCCATCGGGCCAGGGCCGCGGCGCTGCTGGCCCCGCTCGGCCTGCACCCCGGGCAGGAGGCGCTCCTGCTCGAGCTCGCCAGGACCGGCCCCATGATCAAGGCCCAGCTCAGTGAGGCGCTCGGCTGCGAGCCGCCCAGCGTCACGCTCATGACCCGCAAGCTCGAAGCCACCGGCCACATCCGCCGCAGGCCCGCCCCCTCGGACAAGCGCGCCAGCATCGTCGAACTCACCGACAGCGGCGAAGCTCTGGCCGACCAGGTCAAGCAGCTGTGGTGCGCCCTGGCTGAGGAGACCGTGACCGGCCTGCCCGCCGAGACGGTGGCGGAACTGCCCGGCATCCTCGCCACCTTGACCGGCAACGTAGACACCAGGCGTCCCCGCCACCGTTCCGGCGGGCAGGCCGGGCGCGTTGATCAGGGCGGGGCGTTGAGCGGTGACTACGAACCGAGCGCGACGGGGTGGGTCCGCGAGCACGTCGAGCAGATCATGCGCACCGGCACGACCGACGGCGTCACGATCAAGGGCCTGCCCACCGTGCTGATGACCTACCGGGGCGCCAAGACCGGGAAGGTTCGCAAGACGCCGCTGATGCGCGTCGAGCACGAGGGGCGCTACGCGGCTGTCGCGTCTCAGGGAGGCGCGCCGACCAATCCACAGTGGTACGCCGGCCTGGTCGCCGAGCCGGTCGTCGAGCTTCAGGACGGCACGGTGTCCCGGGGGTACCGGGCGCGCGAGGTGTTCGGGGACGAGAAGGCGCTCTGGTGGCGCCGGGCGGTGGAGGCGTACCCGGACTATGCCGACTACCAGCGCAAGACCGAACGCCAGATCCCGGTCTTCGTGCTCGAACCGGTCGGCTGAGACACACCGGCCGTTGACGGCACCGAAGGCTGGTCTCATGCGTCGCCAGGTCACGGGCGACCCCGGCCCCGGCCACGGGTGGGGTCCCGATCACGGGTGGGGTCCCGATCACGGGTGGGCCCCGGCCACGGGTGGGCCCGGTCACAGGCGAACCCGCCCACTGGTACGGCTAGTTCCGCCGCACCTTGGCAGATCCCGAGCAGAGATCGCGTGGTCATGGGGATCGGCGCACCAGCCGCCTGGGCAGCCGCGTCGCCGCGCGCTGACCGCAGCAAGCCCAGGACATCCCGGCCGTCTCTCCGGGAGGAGCGACGAGCGGTCAGTACGGCAGGCGAGACGAAGTGTCAGTCACCTGGACGGTGACACCAGTCCCGCCTCGTAGGCGATGATGACGAGCTGGACCCGGTCTCGCGCGTCGAGCTTGGCCAGCAGCCGGGTCACGTATGCCTTGACGGTGGCGACGCTGATGGACAGGTCGGCGGCGATCTCGTTGTTGGACAGGCCGCGGGCGATCAGGGTCAGGACCTCGCGTTCGCGTTCGGTGATGCCTTCCAGCTCGCGCGGCGTCGGAGCGGCGCCGGGGCGGTCGGTGAACGCTTCGATCAGCCGCCGGGTGACAGCCGGTGCGATCAGGGCGTCGCCGGCGGCCACGACCCGGATCGCGGCGAGGATGTCGTCGAGCGCCATGTCCTTGACGAGGAACCCGGACGCGCCGGCGCGCAGCGCGCCGTAGACATTGTCGTCCTCGTCGAACGTCGTCAGGACGACGACCTGGGCCGGGCCGGACCCCCGGGTGATGAGCCGGGTGGCGTCGATGCCGTCCATGCCGGGCATGCGGATGTCCATCACCACCACGTCGGGGCGGAGCTCGCCGGCCAGCTGGACGGCCTGAAGCCCGGTCGCGGCCTCACCGACGACCTCGAGATCGGGGGCTTCGGAGATGACCATCTGCAGGGCGGTGCGAATGAGCGGCTGGTCGTCGGCCAGGACGACGCGGATGGTCATCGAACCGCGGCCGTCAGCGGCAGGCGGGCCGCCACCCGGAAGCCGCCTCCGGGTCGCGGGCCTGCGGAGAAGGTGCCGTGCAGCAGGCTGACGCGCTCGCGCATCCCGACCAGGCCGTAGCCGCCGCCTGACGTACGACGCGGGCCGTGCCCGTCGTCGAGGACCTCGAGAGCCAGCTCGCCGTCGCCGTACTCCACGAATACCCGGCAGGAGCCCGTGCCGGCGTGGCGCACGACGTTGGTGACCGCCTCCTGAACGATGCGGTAGGCGGAGATGTCGATCTCCGGCGGCAGCCGGTACGGCTCGCCCCGCCGATGCACCTCGACGCGGACGCCGGCGTCCGTGGTCGCCGCGGCCAGCCGGTCCAGGTCGGCCAGGCTGGGCGTCGGATGTGGCTCGGCCAGGCCGGGGGTCGGATGTGGCTCGGCCAGGCCGGGGGTCGGATGTGGCTTGGCCAGGCTGCGCGACGGGTGCGGCTCGGCCACGTCGTGCGGCCGGTCCTCCTCGCTGTGGCGCAGCGCCCCCAGCATCCGGCGCAGCCCGGACAGCGTCTCCCGGCCGACCGTCTCGATCTCGCCGAGCGCCTGGCTCGCGCGGTCCGGCTGGGTGTCGATGACGCGGCGTGCCGCGCCGGCCTGCAGGGCGATGACGGTGATGCTGTGCGCGACCGTGTCGTGCAGCTCACGGGAGATGCGCAGCCGTTCGTCGGTGGCGGCCTGGACGGTGGCCTTGGCGATCAGTGTCTCGGCGTGCTCGCGCGCCTGGCGCACCGAGTGGCCGATCAGCCACGCGATGACCACCGTCATGGCCACGGCCAGCTCCGCCGAGAGACCGACCGGCCAGCCGAACAGCAGCCGGGTGGTCAGATAGCCGGCCAGGACGGCCAGCGCGCCGGCGAGGGCGGCGACCCCGGTCCGGCGTGCGCGGCCCGCCGCGATGAAGAAGACCGCGACGTCGACCGCCAGGTATTGGGCCAGCGGAATCGCCCCCACGCCCAGTGGAAGGCAGGCCAGGACGGAGCCGGTCATCAGCAGCCACAGCGCCGGAAGCGGCCGGCACCGCAGCAACGCGCCGCCGGACAGCGCGACCGCGGTGGCCACCGCCAGGTTCGTCAGCCCGTCCCAGCGGAAGAACTGGGCCGCGGCCACCACGCCAGGCTCGATCTCCCCTGGGAGCCTGACCCGCGCCAGGAACGTGAACACCAGGCCGCCAAACCACGCCACGATCGTCCAGGCGCCGGGCGGCACCCGTTTGAGCAGCGGCAATGGCGGGGTCACGTGCATGCCAGGATCGTAGCGGCCGCCCCCTCGCCCCGGCATCGGACCACGGTCGTACAACTCTGGTATCCCGGCGCCCGCGCGAATGCAGACGGCGGTCCGATGTGGCGCGGGTACCGCCTGCGGCACCGTCGATCGGGTGATCGATGTCAAAGCGCCGCGTCTGCGCCGCACTCTGCTCGCCGCGTTCGTCAGCGCCTCGCTGGCGGCGCCGGTGACCGGCGCGGCGCGCCCCGCCGCGGTCCCCGCGCCCGTCCCCGCCCCGCTCGCCCCGCTGCGGGCCGCGACCCCCGAGGCCCTGGCCGCACGGTACGCGGCGACCCGGGACGCCGTCCGGGCGGCAGAAAAGATGGCCGCGGACCACGGTGACCTGCGGCGGGCCGCGATGCTGCGCGCCATGGCCGATCCCGGACGCCGGTTGCTCTCCTTCGACGGCCGCGACGGCGGCCGTGCCGTCGAGGTCTTCGGCGACCTCGCGGCGGCCGAGCGGATCGTGGTGCTGGTCCCCGGCAGCGACACCACCCTCGACAAGTACGGGCTCCTGCGCGGCGGCGCGCTGAGGCTGTCGCAGGAGCTCAGCGAGCGGTCCGCGGTCGTAGCCTGGCTCGGCTACCGCACGCCCAGCCTGGTGAGCCTGGCGTCGCTGACCTCCGGACGCGCCGAGGAGGGCGCTCCGGCGTTGCGCGCGTTCGTACGGGAGCTGGGCGCGATCAGGCCCGCCGCCCGCGTCTCCCTGCTGTGCCACTCCTACGGCACCGTGGTCTGCGGCCGGGCCGCGCCCGGGCTGGACGTCGAGCGGCTCATCCTGATCGGCAGCCCCGGCGTCACCGTCGAACACGCCGCGGGCCTGCGTACGCGGGCGGAAGTCTGGGCCGGCCGCGCCGGCGGCGACTGGGTCGCCCGCGTGCCGCACGTCCGGCTCGCCGCCCTCGGGTTCGGCGCCGACCCGGTCTCGCCGGGCTTCGGCGCCCGCGTCTTCGCGGCAGGATACGGCGGTCACAGCGACTACCTGAAAGCCGGCTCCCTGCCGCTGCGGAACATCGCCAGAATCGTCTCCGGACACGCCCCCGTCGAGGCCCGCCGTGCAGCATGACCTCCTGCGGCGCATCGAGGTGGCGACCCCGTCCGGCCGCGACCGCGGTGTCGACGCGCTGCGCGCCCTGGCCATCGGCGGCGTGGTGCTCGGCCACTGGCTGGTGAGCGCCCTGGTCGCCGACAGCGGCACCCTGTACGTGACCAGCCCGCTGCGGCACATGCCCTATCTCGCGCCCGCCTCGTGGCTCTTCCAGACCATGGCGCTGTTCTTCCTGGTGGGCGGGCAGATGGCCGCCACCAGCCACACCCGCGCCCGTGTCCGCGGCCTGTCCTACGGGCGGTGGCTCGGCGGCCGCACGGCCCGCCTGTTCCGGCCGGTCGGCACCGTGCTGGCGGTCTGGGTGCTGGCCGCCGCCGTGATGCTCGCCCTCGGGGCCGACCTGCAGACGGTGAACGCGCTGGCCAAGCTGGTGTGGTCGCCGCTGTGGTTCCTGCTGGTCTTCACCGCGCTGACGGCGGCGACGCCACTGGTCACCGCCCTCCACCCGGCGTGGCCGCTCGCCGCGGTCGCCGTCGTCGACCTCGTCAGGTTCGGGGTGGGCGGGCCGGGCTGGATCGGCTGGGTCAACGTCGCCGCCGGCTGGCTGGTGCCGTACTGCCTGGGCACGGCCTGGAGCCGCGGCCGCCTGCGCGGCCGGGCGACCGGGTGGACGCTGCTGATCGGCGGCGCCACGGCCAGCGCCGCGCTCGTCCTGTGGGCCGGTTACCCGGCATCCATGGTGGGCGTGCCCGGCGCTCCCATCTCCAACCAGTCACCGCCCACCCTCGCGGCGGTCGCCTTCGGCCTGGCCCAATGCGGCGCGGCGCTGCTGCTGCTCGGCCCGCTGCGCCGCGCGCTGGCCCGGCCCGCCGCGTGGGCGGCCGTGGCGATGGTCAACCTGTCGGCCATGCCGATCTACCTGTGGCACCAGACCGCCATGATCGCGGTCACCGCACTCGGCCTGCTCGCCGACCGGCCGCTGCCCGGCCTGCACACCGTGCCCGACAGCCCTGCCTGGGTGCTCGCCCGGCTGGCCTGGCTGCCCGCGTTCGCGCTGGCCCTGCTGGCCTGCTGCGCCGCCCTCACGCCCCCTTTCCGGCGCGGGCTCGATCGGGGCCGTTGACGCAACCGTTCAGCCGCCGGCCACGGTGCGGGCGGCGACGTCGCCTCGACGACACGCTCACCGGCCGCGGCGTCGAGGCGATGGCTTCCAGCTATGGACTGCTGGACATGACCGTGTACGGGCCGCAGGATGCGTGGGAGGACTCACCTGCCGGCCGACCGCGAAGCGGGAGGCCGGAGTGCCCATAGTGGTGGATTCCTTCACCGGGCCAGCAGGCGCGCCACCGCCGTGCTGAGCATCCGCACGCCGAGGGTGGAGCCGGGTTCGAGGCCGGTCACCTTGCGGACGCGCTGCAGCCGGTAGTCCAGGGTGCGCGGGTGGATGCGCAGCGCGGCCGAGGCGGCCGTCCGGTTCATGTCGTGGCGGTAGTAGGCGTGCAGCGTCGGGACGAGGTCAGGCCCGTCGGACAGCTGCCGCCCGAAGGCGCAGAGCCACGCGTCGATCTCGGGCGTCTTCGCCACCGCCATCTCGACGAACAGATCGGCGAGGACGTACAGGCGCGCCGGCCGGTCCTCCACCGGCGCGACCCGGCTGGCCTCCCGCGCCCACGTGAGTGATTCGGCGAGATCGCCGGTCACGCCCTCCACGGAGGCGACCTGGCAGGCGCGGCCGAGCGTCGCCATCGCCGACCGCACATGGTGCAGCGCCGGCGAACGATCAGCGGTGCCGGGCGTCAGCAGGGCGACCTCGCCGGAGCCCAGCCAGGCGAGCAGCGCGCCGCCGGCGAGCGCGGCCGCCATGGCGGAACGGGCCTGCTCGGACACGGCCGGGCCGGGGATGCGCAGCACCGACACCACGTAGCGGGACGCCACCAACGGCCGCAGCTGGTCGGCGAGTCGCGGTTCCACCGGCTCGTCCGCGAGCAGCATGCGCGCGAGCAGCTCGTTGCAGGTCGCCAGCGTCCGTGACCGGCCCACGCCGGCGGTGTAGCCGTGCAGGTAGGCGCTCCTGGCCCGGGCGCCCTGCGCGCCGAACCAGCCGACCATCCGCAGCAGGTCGTTGCCGTCGTCCGGGCCGGCCACCTCGTGGATCTCCTGGAGCATGAGCCGCGTGTGCAGCCCGAGTACGCGCTGCTGCGACAGTACGGACAGCCCCAGCTCGGCACGCCGGCGGCCGGCCGAGGAGATCGCCGACAGGTCCTCCTCGCTCAGCGGCAGGCCCACCGGCGCCAGGTCGAGACTGCGCGACCGGATGAAGACCGCGAAGCCGAACATGCCGCCCTGATCGTCGCGCTCGCCGGTGCCGATCGGCGTGTCGTGGTACTCGGGAACGTCACGCAGATACACCGCCACGGCGTTGCGCGCGTTGTCCTCCACCCGTTCACGTAACGACTCGAACAGTGCCCCCATGGTCCGATCCCCCTTCAACGGTCAGGTGCGGTGCCTCCCGTATTCGTCGCGCCGCCCGCCGTGGATGGGCGTTCTTTACGCGGACGCGCAACTGCGGGTGGAGATGTTGTGTCGCCACCACGAAGACCCGTTCGTCAGGCGGGTTCGATACTTGGCGGGCCGCGGCGCCCGTCCGGCCGCGGCGCCATCCACTGTCCGACGAAGGGATTGATATGCGTCTGCGTCATCTCGTCCTGACCGTGCTGCTGGCATGCCTCGGCGCGACCTGGATCGGCGCCTCATCCGCCCAAGCCGCACCGCTCAGAGTCCCATCGGTCGACGCCTACCTGGGCGGCGTCGACCTCAACGGCTACTGCAGGTCGATCGGCTACGAGGGCGCCAAGAAGGTGGGCAACGGTTTCGCGGACTGGCGGTGCCACATCGGCAGCACCGAGGTCGGCCTCTCGGTCGTCAGCGCCTGCCAGTGGCAGTTCAACCCCCTCGTGGTCGCCGGCTATCCGGTCACCGCGGCAACCAACGGCGGCAGCGCCGGTGAGTGGAAGTGCCACGCCGCGGCGGGGCAGACCGAGTTCTACAAGGGCATGAACCTCGCCGGCTTCTGCCAGTCGATCGGCTACAACGGCGCGAAGCACTTGGGCGACAACGTGACCGGCTGGGTCTGCTACCGGAACGACGGCGCTCAGATCCGCCTCGACCTGCATGCGGCCTGCACCTGGCAGCACGCTGACAAGGTCGGCGCGGGATGGACCGTGGTGGCGGTCTGGGAAGGCTACGGCGACTCGTTCAAGATCAATTGCCGGGGCGTGCACGCCTGACGCCCGCATGATCAGCGCGCCGGTGGTCCCGTGACGGGCGCCACCGGCGCTCGAGGTGCCGCGTCCCCGGGCGTCAGCGGCGGTAGCCGTACGTCTCGTGGCGTTTGGTGAAGCCGAGGCTCTCATAAAGCTTGCGGGCCGCGAGGTTCTCCGCGTTGTGGTTGACCGTGACGGTGGTCAGCGACCTCATGCGGTGCATGGCATAAAGCATGACCGCGCGGGCCAGGCCCCTGCGCCGGAAGTCAGGGTGAGTGCCCACGGGCTCGAAGTGGCCCAGGCCGTTACGGGTGTCGACCCAGTAGACGGCGAAGGACGCGATGCGGCCGTCGGGAGCCTCGGCGACGATCTCGCGGGACGGGTCGTAGCCGGGCTTGCGCATGACCTCGTCGCGGTACTCCGCGCCGGTCCAGCCCGCCTGGAAGGCGCCGTTGTGGGCCTCGGCCAGCCGGTCGGCGTCGGACAGGCGGGCCCCGCGGACGGTGAAGCCCTCGGGAGGCTCCGGCTCCGGCGGGACGCCGGCGAGCGGCCTCTCCCGGACGTCGTCCCAGACGCGGAAGCGGGTGAAGCCGAGACGCTCGAGGAGCTCGATGCGTACGTGGTCGCAGTCGAAGACGTCGGTGAGCACCTCGTCGACGCCGTGGCCGGTGGTCACGCAGGCGTCCTCGATCATCGCGATCTCCGCCTCGGAGCCGCGCAGCTCGGGAGCGGCGAAGACGTCGAAGGCGTTGCCGAAACGGGTGTTGACGGTCAGCCCGGCCAGCTCGCCGGCGTGCTCCCACACGTGCACGACCTCGCCGACAGGGCGGCGGCCACGCAGGTTCTCGTAGATTCGGTGCGGCAGCTCGCCGATGTGGTCATAGCCGCACCGGCCCGCGCGGGCGATCCATCCGGCCACGCTCTCCTGGAGCCAGGGCAGGTCGGCGTCGGTATAGGCACGCTTGCTCAACACCGCGCCATTGTCGTGGACATGGTGATGCGGCCGCCAGCGATTATCGGGCGCCGACGATCAGGTGCGGTCAGCGGCGCAGGGCGGCGGCGAGGTCGTCGAGGTAGCGGGAGACCGGCCCCAGGGTGAGCAGCCCGCTGCCCGCCCCGGCCAGTTCCTCCGCCGCGGGCGCGAGCGCCGCATGGGCCCGTTCCATCGCCTCCCGGTCGCCGACCGTGACGGCGGCCCGCGCGACCAGACACCACATGGCCTCCAGCAGCAGATCCCGGGGCGGGTCGGGGAGGCGGCGCAGCTTCGCCGCGGCCTCGTCGCGGCGGCCCTGGGCGAGCAGCAGCACAGGACGGGCCCACGGCTCGTACGGGCCGAAGTCGGCATCCTCGTCAGCCACCACCCGGAGAGAGCCGGTACCGCTGCTCTGGTCTGTCACCGCGCGAAGTGAGCGGGCGTCCTCGTCGGCCAGTCCTTCCCGAGGAGGCGGAGTGGGTTGCGCAGGGGGTCGTGCGTGGCCGCGCAGGCGCAGGCAGAGGAGGGCGAGCGGCAACAGTCCATGCTCCAGCCCCGGCATGCCGGCGCCGTCGAGCCGGGCGGCTGCGGCGCGGTAGGCGGACTCGACCTCCTCGACCGGGGCCTGCCCGGTCGCGTCGAGCCGGAGCGCTCGGAACCACTGGGTGAAGACGCCCACCAGCGGCAGCTCGTACCGCTCTGCCAGGCGGTCCGCGGTGCGGGCGTGGGCATCGGCTCCGGGGAAGTCCGCGAGGGCGCAGCGGGCCTGGAGGCGGATGAGGTGCCCGAGGACCTCGTAGGTGATCAAGCCGTGCCGTGCCGACAGGGCGATCAGTTCGGCGCCGATCGCGTCCCGCCGCGTGGCCAGCCCCGCCCGGTGGAACGTCTGCATGAACACGGCGTTGAGCGCGAACGCCAGCAGCCTCGGATCATCCAGGCGGCGCGCCAGCCGTTCCGCCTCCTGAGCGGCCTGCGGGCCGCGCGGCGAGTGGGCGCCCCGAGACTCCAGGCCGATCGTGGCCAGCAGGCGAGCCCGGGCCGCATCACGTGCCCCCCGCGAGAGGACGCCGTCGCTCCTGGGGAGAGCGGTACGGCTGGTCGGGATCGCGTTGCGCGTCGGGGGAGACGCCGCCTGCGACGGACGGCCGCACGTGGTGTCGTGCGTGTCCGGCGGGAGGACGGTCAGGGCGCGTTCGGCTGCTGCGATCACCTGTGCCGCCTGGTCCGGGTCGTCGAGGCGGGTCCAGATCGCCGGAACGTCGTAGGCGCCGATGACGCGGGCCGTCAGCTCCACGTCGCCCAGTTCCTCCGCTGCCGCGATGGCCGCCACCCGGTGCTCGCGAGCCGCCTGCAGGCCGCCGCCCCCTGTCACCGCCAGCCCACGCATCAGCGCCACCGTCGATTCCAGCCGGGCCCGCGCGCCCGGCGGCGCGCTGCGGTCGTAGGCGGCGGCGGCCCGCGCCCACACCGCCTCGGCCGCGCCCGCCTCGGCCGCGCCCGCCTCGGCCGCGCCCGCCTCGGCTTCCGCCATACCGGGTTCCGCCGCTCCGGTCTCGGCCACGCCCGACCTGGGCACATCCCGCTGTGCCGCACCGGTCTCGGCCACGCCGGACTCTTGCGCACCCGAGTCCGGCGCACCCGAGTCCGGCGCACCCGCCGGGCTCGGGCTGAGGTGGTGGGCGTGGTGGAGGATGTCGTTCTCCAGGCGGCGCAGTGCCGGCCCCGGGTCGACCCCCAGATGCTCGGCCAGGAGCGTACGCGCCCGGCGCAGCACCGCGAGCCCGTCGCCCTGGCGGCCGGTGCGGTACAGCGCCAGAGCCAGCAGCCGCCAGCCCTCCTCCCGCCACGGGTGATCGGCCACGTGCGCGTCCAGATCCGGCACCGCCGCCCCGGCAAGCCCCAGGGTCAGCCGGGTGTCGGCCAGGCGTTCGACGGCGTGCAGCCGCAGCTCCGTCAGCCGCGAGCGCTCCGCACGGGCCCAGGGTTCGTCGGCGAAATCGGCGTAGGCGGGCCCGCGCCACCATCCCAGCGCCTCCTCCAGCCGCTCGAGAAGCTCCGCCGGCGGTCCCGAGGCGGCGACCGCCCGTTCGAAGCGCCAGGCGTCCACCGTGTGCGGCTCGGCGCGCAACGCGTACCCCGGCCCCTCGGTGACCAGCAGCCGGGCAGGCGCGCGCGGCGGGCGTGCCGGCTCCAGCGCCCGGCGCAGCGCCGCCACGAACGTGCGCACCGCGCCCACCGCGTCGGAAGGGGGATCCTCCCACAGGTCGGCCACCAGGCGGGCGACCGGGACCACGCGTCCCCGGGCGACGATCAGCCGGGCCAGCACCGCACGGTGCCGCGGCCCCTTCAAGCCGATCGCACCCCCGGCGCCGTCCCAGGCCGCGACCGGCCCCAGCACCCCGAACTCCACCCGCACGTCACGGTCACCCCCAGGTCACGGTAGCGCGCTCATCGGATGCTCATTCGCGCCCGGCACCCTGAGGACCGACCCCAGCGAACTGACCCCGACACAAGAGAGCGCCATCGTGATCATTGAAGGTTTCACCTACCACCGCGTCCCCGTCGGCGACGGCGTCTCGCTCAGCGCGGCCGTCGCCGGCGAGGGCAGCCCGATCGTACTGCTGCACGGCTTCCCGCAGACCCACCTCATGTGGCGGTACGTCGCCCCCGAGCTGGCGGCCGGCCACACCGTCATCTGCCCCGACCTTCGCGGGTACGGCGCCAGCGACAAACCCGCCGAGACCGGCCCCGCCACCTACGCCAAGCGCACCATGGCCGCCGACGTCATCGCCCTGGCCCGCGCGCTGGGCCACGAGCGATTCGCGCTGGCCGGACACGACCGCGGCGCCCTGGTCGCCCTCCGCGCCGCGCTCGACCACCCCGCGGCGATCAGCCATCTGGCCTGCCTGGACGTGCTGCCGACCCTGGACATGTGGGAGGCGATGCACGGCGTCACCGCGGCCGTCGGCTTCCACCTCTACCTGATGGCCCAGCCGCCCGGCCTGCCCGAACGCCTCATCGCGGCGGACCCGGACGCCTTCTTCGGGCACTTCCTCGACACCTGGACCGGCGACCCGCGGGCGATCCCCGCCGATGTCCGCGCCGCGTACCTGGAGGCCTGCCGCCACGCGATCCCCTCGATCGTGGCCGACTACCGCGCCTCGGCAGGCATCGACATCGAGCACGACCAGGCCGACCGGGACGCCGGACATCGCCTGCGGACGCCGGTGACGGTGCTCCAGCAGGACTGGGGCGCCGCCCTCGGCTATGACGCGGCCGCGCTCTGGCGGGCCTGGGCCGCCGACCTCCGGCATGACACCGTCGGCTTCGGCCACTACATGGCTGAGGAGGCCCCCGCCGACATCGTCAAGGCCCTGCGTGAGCTACTCGAGCGCTGAAGGCCGCGACGCGGGCCCGCGTCCGAGCGCCCGCTCGAGGGCGATGCGGGTCAGCCAGCCGAGGGCGGCGGTGAAGAGCGGCGGCCACACGATCGGCCCCATCGAGTAGCCGACCGCCACCACGAGAGGAATCCACACGCGGTGCACGGCGTGGTGGAGCGGCCCGGGCGGGCGGACCCCGGCCAGGCGCGCCAGGTCGGGCAGCGCGAAGAACACCAGCGCGGCGACCGTGGTCGGCAGACCGTACTTGACGCTCTCGAATGCCCCGAACGCGGCCAGGAACAGTGCCAGCGCTCCCCAGCCGGCCCTCCGCAGCCGATCGCCGGCTTTCGGCACGGGCCGCGGCGCGTCGTCGCGCGTGCGTTCAGTCGTCACACGCAGAGCATAGGGCCGGGCGCGTGCCCGGAAACCGGCTGGTCGCGGCGTACGTCGGATAGGCATGACCATGCTGGAAATACGCCCGGGAACGGCGGACGACCGCGAGTGGATCTACCGGCTGCGGCACGAGGTCTACGCGCGTGAGCTCGGCCAGCACGTACCCAACCAGGCCGAACGCCTGACCGACGAGCTCGACGGCGGCAACGTCTACCTCGTCGCCGCCTGTGACGACGAGCCCGTCGGGTTCGTCAGCGTGACGCCGCCCTGGGCGGGCCGCTACTCCATCGACAAGTACCTCACCCGCGACGGTCATCCGCTGCTCGGCCAGGAGGGGCTGTTCGAGATCCGCATCCTGACCGTGGCGCCGCGCTGGCGGGGGAGCGCGGCGGCGGTGCTGCTCATGCACGCGGCGCTGCGCTGGGTGGCCGAGCACGGCGGCAGGACCGTCGTGGCGCTGGGGCGGTCGGAGATCCTCGGCATGTACGTGGCGGCCGGGCTGACCGGCACCGGGACGCGGGTGCGGTCGGGCGCCGTCACGTTCGAGGTGCTGTCCGGACAGGTGGACGAGCTGGCCTCCCGCGCGCTGCGGTTGCACGGGCCGTTGCTGCGCGCGCTCGAGCCGAGAGTGCGGTGGAGCCTGGACATGCCGTTCCTCCCCCGTGGCGCGGGCGGTGGCGCGAACGGCGGCGCGGACGGCTGCCGGCATGGAGGCGCGTCGATCGGCGTGCTGGGCCGGCGGTTCGACACGGTGAAGGCGCGCGGGGACGTGGTCCCCGCCGACGTGCTCGACGCCTGGTTCCCGCCCGCGCCCGCCGTGGTGGAGGCGCTGGCCGACGACCAGGGGTGGCTGGCGCGTACCTCTCCTCCGGCCTACCCCGAGGGGCTGGTGGAGGAGATCGCCGAACGGCGCGGCCTGCCCGAGCCGGCGGTCGCGGCCGGGGCGGGCTCGTCGGACCTGATCTTCCGCGCGTTCCGCGGCTGGCTGGACGGCTCGTCGCGGGTGCTGCTGCTGGACCCGGCCTACGGCGAGTACGCGCACGTCGTCGAGCGGGTGATCGGCTGCCGCGCCGACCGGTTCGCGCTGCGGCGGGCCGACGGCTGGCGGATCGACCTCGACCGGCTCCGCGACGCCCTGCGCGAACGCTATGACCTGGTGGTCATCGTCAACCCCAACAACCCCACAGGCGTGCACACCGACGCGGGCGACCTGCGGCGGTTGATCGAGGACGCGCCGGGCGCCACGCGGTTCTGGCTCGACGAGGCGTACGTCGGCTATGTGGAGGGTGAGCCGTCGCTGGAGGCGTACGCCGCCGCGTCCGAGAACGTCGTGGTGTGCACGTCGATGTCGAAGATGTACGCCCTGTCCGGGTTACGGGTGGCCTATCTGGCCGGCCCGGCGGAGATCGTCGCCGGGGTGCGGCGCTGGGCCCCGCCGTGGGGCGTGAGCCTGCCGGCCCAGATCGCCGCCGTGCACGCGCTGCGCGACCCCGGCTACTACGCCGCACGCTGGTCCCAGACACGTACGTTACGTGCCGACTTCGCGAAACAGCTGGCCGCGATCGGCGGTGGCCTGGGCGTCCACGAGTCGGTGGCCAACTTCGTCCTGCTGACGCTGCCCCAAGGCGGTCCCGGCGCGGCCCGGTTGATGGAGGCCTGCCGGCGGCACGGAGTGTTCCTGCGCGACCTGTCGCCGCTGTCGCCCGCCTTCGAGGGCAGGACCGTCCGCGTCTCGGTAGGCGACGCGGACGCCAACGAACGCGTCGCCTCAACGGTGGCCGCCGTCCTGGGCGCCGGATGATCACGCCCGCCACGGCGGTCCCGTACGTGGCGGGAGCGCTTGCCGTCGGCGGGATCGCCGTCGCCCTGTCGCGCAGGCGTGAATACATCCTGCGCTGGTGCGCCTGGGCGGTGGCCGTGCCGGTGGTGGTCGCCGCCCTGTACGCCGGTCGAGGCGGGGCCGCCGCGCTGGCCGTGGCGGCGGGGATCGTGTGCGCTCTGGAGTACGGCGGGCTGCTGAAGCTGGCCGTCGCCGACCGCGTGGCGCTCGTGGCGGCGGTGGCCGCCGCGCCGCTGGTGGCGTGGCTGGCGCCGGCGCACCTTGTGCAGGCGGTGGTCGCCGGGGTGCTGGCCGTGGTTCTGGTCCCGCTGCTGGCCGGGGACGCGGCGGGCGGGCTCGGGCGGGCGTCGCTGGGCGTGTTCGGAGTGGTGTGGTTCCTGCCGCTGGTGGGAGTGGTGCTGCTCGGCGATGCCGTGCTGGCGGTGTTCGTCGCGGTGTCGGTGGGCGACATCGCGGCCTCGTTCGGCGGGCGGCTGCTGGGCGGGCCCGCGCTGTCGCCGCTGTCGCCGGCCAAACGGTGGAGCGGGGCGGCGGCCGGGGCCGCCGCAGGGCTGGGGGCGCTCGCGGCGCTGGGCGCGCTCACGGTCCCGCTGGCGCTGGCCGTCGTCGTGGGCGCGCCGCTGGGCGATCTGCTGGAGTCGATGGTCAAGCGGGGAGCGGGGGCCAAGGATTCGGCGTCGTGGCTGGCAGGAGCGGGCGGGCTGCTGGACCGGCTGGACTCCCTGCTGTTCACGCTCGCCCTGGCGCTGCTGTTCACGTGATTCCGAGGACCAAGCGATAGACTTCTATCAGTTTCGCGGCGACGGTCCGATCCTTCGAGGAGCCGGTATGAGCGAGTCTGTGACCCTGCCCCTGTACATGCGGCGCGCGGCGTTCGATCCTGATCCCGAGCTCACCGCGGCGCGCGACGGGGAGCGCGTCCAGCAGGTGAAGACGGCGTTCGGCTTCGAGGCCTGGATGGTCAGCCACTTCGCCGACGTCAGAGAGGTGCTCGGAGACCCCGCGCGCTTCAGCAACGCTCAGCGCGCCGTGTTCAGGGCGCCCGGCATGCCGCAGGTGAGCGAAGAGGAGATCAAGAAGCTGCGGGCGGGCAACCTGCTGGCCTTCGACCCTCCCGAGCACACCCGGCTGCGCAAGATGCTGACGCCCGAGTTCACCATGCGGCGGATGCGCCGCCTGGAGCCGCGCGTCAAGGACATCGTCACCGAGCACCTGGACGCCATGGCGGCCGCGGGCCCGCCCGCCGACCTGGTCTCGGCCTTCGCCCTGCCGGTCCCGTCGCTGGTGATCTGCGAGCTGCTGGGCGTGCCGTACGCCGACCGGGACGACTTCCAGCGGCGTACCGGCAAGATCCTCGACATCTCGCTGCCCGTGCAGGAGCGGACGGGGGCGCAGCTCGAGTCGCGCGCCTACATGGCCGAGCTGGTCGCCCGTACCCGGGCCGAGCCGGGCGAGGACCTGCTCGGCATGCTCGTTCGCGAGCACGGCGACGACCTGAGCACCGACGAGCTCATCGGCATCGCCGGGCTCCTCCTGCTGGCCGGCCACGAGACGACCTCCAACATGCTCGGCCTCGGCACCCTGGCCCTGCTGCGCAACCCCGACCAGCTGGAGCTGCTCAGGAAGGAGCCGTCGCGGATCAGCGCGGCGGTGGAGGAGCTGCTGCGCTGGCTCAGCATCGTGCACACGGGCACGATCAAGGTCGCCACCGCCGACGTCGAGCTGGCCGGGCAGCGCATCGCGGCGGGGGACCTGGTGGTGTGCGCGCTGCCCGCGGCCAACCGCGACCCCGACTTCATCTCCGATCCCGACCGGCTCGACATCGGCCGCGGTGACATGGGGCACCTGGCCTTCGGCCACGGCGTGCACCACTGCCTGGGCGCGCCGCTGGCCAGGATGGAGATGCAGATCGCCTTCCCCGCCCTGTTCGAGCGCTTCCCCGGGCTGCGCGAGGCCGGGCCGCCCGCCGAGTTCCGCTCCTTCAACGTCGTGTACGGGCTGCGCTCGCTCCACGTGGCCTGGTGACCCTGACGGGACGGCCAGAGGGAGACCCCTGACCGCCCCTTAGCGGGCGGCTCAGAAACCGCTGCCCTGGATGCCGGCCGACGCGGCGGTCGCCACCGCCACCACTGCGAACAACGCGACGGTCAGGGTCAGCACGAATCGGCGCCAACGAGCCATGATGCGCCTCCTTCCAGATCGGTGAATGGACCCGGTACGTATTCGCCGCAACGCTCCCGGCGGATCACCGCGTCAGGCGTTGGGGCAGCGGGCCGGGGCGGTGCCGTAGGCGTACTGGAGGAAGTCGACCAGGACGGCGGGCCAGGAGTTCCAGTCGTGGCCGCCCGTGCCGTAGCAGTAGCGGTGGCGCACCCCGAGGCCGGTCAGGGTCTGGTCGAAGACGCTGGCGTACGAGCCGAGTATGGCCTCGTTGACCCCGCTGGCCTGCGTGTTCTCCGGCGAGGTGGTGCTGTAACCGCACTCCGCGGGGGCCGGGTCGTCGCCGTCGCCGAGCACGTACGCCCCCGACGAGTCGCGCGGCAGCGTCTTGCAGCCGCCCGCGTACAGGCCGAGTCTGCCGCTGAACGGCGCGTACCTGCCCTGCGTCACGAGCACCGCCGGATCGGCGGAAGGCCAGTCGTAGACCCCGGGGGAGCTGACCGTGTGCGGGCCGAACAGGGTGTCCAGCCGGTACACCAGCTGCTCCTGCTGGTCCGGCACGGGCAGCCCGTTCGCGTACTTGTTGACCCGGTACGACCCCAGGTCCCCCAGCGTGATCGCGGCTCCGGCCTGCCACATCGAGTCGGAGAGCGTCCGCTGGGCCGGCTTGGCCCGCAGGTCGATGCCGGGGGAGAAGGCGCCGATGACGGAGAAGACGTCGGGGTGCGCGGCGGCGTACTTGAGCGTGCCGAACCCGCCCATCGACAGCCCGGCCAGCCCGCGCCCCGACCGGTTGGCGATCGTGTTGAAGTTGGCGTCGATCCACGGGACCAGCTGGGCGATGTGGTACGTCTCCCACTTGGGCGCGAAATATCCGTCGGTGCGGCCGGCCCAGTCGCTGTACCAGCCGGCCATGCCGCCGGTCGGCATCACCACGATGCCGTCGTAGGGATGGCCGGGCGTGGTGCGGATCAGGGAGACGAGGTCCGCCTTGGTGGTCCATTCGTCGTAGTTGTCGCCGCCGCCGTTGATGAGGTAGAGCGAGCGGTAGCGGGTGCTCCGGCCTGGGTCGTACCCGGGCGGCAGGTACACGCGCACGGTGATCTCGTGGGCGAGCGGATCGATCGCCGGGGTGCCGCCGGCCGCCTGGAAGATCGCCGTCGAGGTCATGGTGACGTCGCGCAGCTCGGACCCGTCGCCCTGCGGATGCCGGTCGACGCGCAGGCAGGTGATGCCGTGGCCGTCAGGGTGGGGGAGCGTGGCCGAGCACGTCTCGGCGTACGCCGCCGTCGCGGGCACCACGAGCGCCGCGGCGAGCAGCAGGAGCACGGCGGCCAAGCGTCGCATGACATCTCCTCCGCACAAATGCTTGCTTGGTAGATACCATCCCCGATCATGGCACCAGGCATCGGCGGTCGCGTCAACACCTGATGCATTGACAGGAAAAACAACCAAGCGCATGCTCGGCAGCATGGTCGAGACCAGGAGATCCGGCAACACCCTGACCCCCGCAGGTCAGACCCGCCGCACCCTGCTCAAAGGGGCCGCCGTCGCAGGCGGCGCACTGGTGGCGGGCACGGCGCTGGGCAGCGCGCCCGCCCGCGCCGACGCCGAGTACGACGTCGTGGTCGTGGGCGCCGGCGCCGCCGGGATGACCGCGGCGCTGACCGCCGCCAAGCGCGGCCTGCGCACCGTCGTGCTCGAGAAGGCCTCCACGTTCGGCGGCTCGGCCGCCCGGTCGGGCGCGGGCATCTGGATCCCGTGCAACGAGGTCGTCCTCGCCGCCGGCGTCCCCGACACCCCGGCCAAGGCCGCCGCCTACCTCGCCCGCGTCGTCGGCGACACGGTGCCCGTCGAGCGGCAGCGGGCGTTCCTCGCCGCCGGGCCCGCCATGATCTCGTTCGTGATGCGGAACAGCCCGCTGCGCTTCCGTTTCATGGAGGGCTACTCCGACTACTATCCGGAGTTCCCCGGTGGGATGCCGAACGGGCGCTCCATCGAGCCCGCCCAGCTCGACGGCAACATCCTCGGCGCCGAGCTGGCCCACCTCAACGGCCCCTACATGGCCACCCCGGCCGGCCTGGTGGTCTACAGCGCCGACTACAAGTGGCTGACGCTGGCCGCCGTCAACGCCAAGGGCCTCGAGGTCAGCGCCGCCTGCCTGGCACGGGGCACCGAGGCCGCGCTGCGCGGCCAGAAGCCGCTCACCATGGGACAGTCCCTGGCCGGCGGCCTGCGCGCCGGGCTGGCCGCGGCCGGCGTCCCGGTCCTGCTGAACACCCCGCTGCTCGACCTGCTCATCGAGTCCGGCCGCGTCACGGGCGTCGTCACGCCCGGCGGAGCGGTCAGGGCCCGCCGCGGAGTGATCGTCGGCTCCGGCGGGTTCGAGCACAACGCGGCCATGCGCGCGGAGTTCCAGCGCCAGCCCATCGGCACGAGCTGGACCGTCGGCGCCAAGGAGAACACCGGCGACGGCATCGAGGCCGGCGAGCGCGCCGGTGCCGCGCTCGACCTGATGGACGACTCCTGGTGGGGCCCGATGATCCCGCTGCCCGACCAGCCGTACTTCTGCCTGTCCGAACGGACCCTGCCCGGCTGCGTCCTGGTCAACGGCAACGGCGTGCGCTTCGTCAACGAGGCCGCCCCCTACAGCGACGTCGTCCACATCATGTACGACCGCAACGCCCCCGGCGCGCCGCACATCCCCGCCTGGCTGATCGTCGACCAGAACTACCGCGACAAGTACCTGTTCAAGGACGTCGCGCCGCTGCTGCCGCTGCCCGACTCCTGGTTCGACAGCGGCGCCGCGTACAAGGCGTGGACGATCGAGCAACTGGCCCAGAAGATCGGCGTCCCGCAGGCCGCGCTGCGCGGCACGATCACCCGGTTCAACGGGTTCGCGGCGACCGGCAAGGACCTCGACTTCCACCGCGGCGACAGCGCCTACGACCGCTATTACGCCGACCCGCTGGTCAAGCCGAACCCGTGCCTGGCCCCGCTCTGGCTCCCGCCGTTCTACGCGTTCAAGATCGTCCCCGGGGACCTCGGCACCAAGGGCGGGATGCGCACGGACGCCCGCGCGCGGGTGCTGCGGGCGGACGGCTCGGTCATCCCCGGCCTGTACGCCGCGGGCAACGCCAGCGGAGCCGTCATGGGCCACAGCTACGCCGGCTCCGGCTCCACCATCGGACCCGCCATGACCTTCGGCTACGTGGCCGCCAACGACATCGCCGACACCCCTTGACGGATTTGCGACACCCGCCATGGCCGACCACCATGGCGGGATGCGCTTCTCGATCAACATCCCGAACTTCGGGGACTTCGCCGACCCCCGCACCGTGGCCTCGCTGGCCGTCGCGGCGGAGCAGGCGGGCTGGGACGCCCTGTTCGTCTGGGATCACGTCGTCCACCACAAGAGCCGGCCCCGCCCGTTCGGCGATCCCTGGATGCTGCTCACGGCGGCGGCCTTGGCGACCACCCGGATCAAGCTCGGCACCCTGGTCACCCCGGTCGCCCGGCGGCGGCCGCAGCAGCTCGCCCGCCAGGTCGCCACGCTCGACGTGCTCAGCGGCGGGCGAGTGATCTTCGGCGCGGGCCTGGGCGGGCCGATCGAGGACGAGTACGGCAGCTTCGGCGAGCCCACCGACCCCGTGGAGCTCGCCGAACGTCTCGACGAGGGGCTCGACCTGCTGGCCCGCTACTGGAGCGGCGAGCCGGTCACCCATCACGGACGGCACTACCGGGCCGAGGACGTCGCCCTGCTGCCCCCGACCGCGCAGCACCCGCGCCCGCCGGTCTGGTTCGCCGGCTTCTGGCCCAACCGCAGGCCCATGCGCCGGGCGGCCCGCTGGGACGGCGCCGTCCCGCTGTTCGGGCCGGGCTCGCACGGCTACAACCCGCCCGCCGACCAGGTCCGCGAGCTGGTCTCGTACGTCCGCGAGCAGCGCCAGGACGACAGCCCCTTCGAGATCGTCGTCGGCGGCGTCAGCCCTGCCGGCGCGGCCGAGGCCCGCGACCTGCTCGGGCCGCTGCAGGAGGCCGGGGCCACCTGGTGGGACGAGCGGCAGCCGATCCACAGCCCCGACAACGAGCGGCTCGCGCCGGTGCTGCGCCGCGTCGAGCAGGGGCCGCCGTCGGTCTAGGCAGCCTCAGCGGTCTGCCATGATGCAAGCGCACTTTGTGATCAGCGCTTGAAGGAGTTCCCCCTTTGGACCGCAGACGCTTTCTCGCCCTGACCGGCGCGGCCGGCCTCGCCACCGTGGACTTCGCCCGGCCCGCCCTGGCGGCGAGCTATCCCTTCGCCACCGGCGGCGTCCCCGACGAGCTGAAGACGAAGCTGGGCGAGCTGGCGCCGTACGGCATCAGCGCTGTCGCGTTCACGCCGTCAGGCGGCTGGGTGATCGTCACGCAGGACGGCCGTTATTTCGCCCGCGGCGTGCCCGACGCGTGTTTCGCCGAGCTCGAAAAGATGATCAAAGCGGGCGGGAAGGTCCACTGCGTGGCCTTCCCGCCCGAAGGCGGCGATCGCTGGGTGATCACCGGTGACAAGGGGATGTCCGCGCGCGGCCTGCCCGAGGAGTGCCACCAGCGCATCAGCGACAGCTACGCCGCCGGCCGCCAGGTCGTGGACGTCGCCTTCCCGCCGGCCGGTGGCAACCGCTGGGTGGTGGCCGACACCCAGGGCTTCTTCGTCCGGGGCATCGACGACGAGTGCTATCAGATGATGCGGAACCTGACGCAGGCCGGGCGCAAGGTGACCCGCGTCGCCTTCCCCAAGGAGGGCGGGTGGGCGGTCGTCGCGCAGGACCGGTTCTACGCGCGCGCCGTCGACGACGCCTGCTTCAAGCAGATGAACTCCCTCGGCGACGGCGGCTGGCAGCTGCACCACCTGGCCTTCTCGCCGAGCGGCGGCTGGTCGCTGGGCTCGCGCGGCAAGGTGCCCGCGCTGCCCGCCGACCGCGTCGGGCAGGTCGAGAACGCGGTGGGCGGCGCCACCATCTGGCAGCGGATGAGCGCATGGAAGACCCCGGGCGTGGCCGTCGCGGTGGTGGTCGGCAACAAGATCGCCTGGTCCACCGGGTACGGCTGGCTGGAGGCGGGCAGCGGCGCCGCAGCCCATCCCGAGACCGCCTTCCAGGCCGCCTCCGTCAGCAAGGCCGTGGCCTCGATCGGCGTGCTGCGCCTCATGCAGACGCTCAAGCAGCCCCTGACCGGCGACATCCGCCCCTACCTGGGCTGGACGCTGCCGCGCCGCTCGTGCGTCTCCAGCACGGCGGTGCCCACCATCGATCGCCTGCTGACCCACCGGGGCGGCGTCATCGGCCGCGGCTCCACGTCCCCCTCCGGCGCGTGCTCCGGCTTCGACGCCGGCGGCGGCGGCTTCGCCGGCTACGGCCCGGACGCGACCGTGCCCACGCTGTTGCAGGTCATGAACGGCGAGGGCAACTCCCCGAAGATCGAGCTCAGCACCGGCCCCGGGGGGGAGTTCCACTACTCCGGGGCCGGCTTCGTCCTGCTGCAGCGGATGGTGGAGCAGAAGAGCGGCCTCACACTGGCCCAGTACATGGACAAGGAGGTGTTCGCGCCGCTCGGCATGAAGAACAGCTCGTACGCCATGTCGCCCGGCTTCGAGCTGGCCGCGGGCCACACCGCCACCGGCGCCGTGATCCCCGGCAAGCGCAACCGCTACCCCGAGTCGGCCGCCGCCGGCCTCTACACCAACGTCCTCGACCTGAGCCGCCTGGTGTGCTACCTCAACAAGGCGTGGACCGCCTCCGGCGACATCGCCGGGCCGCTCACCAAGGCGTCCGTCCGCACGCTGCTCACCCCCGGCCCCGAGCCCACCATGGGGCGCGGCTTCTTCGTCGCCGGCTCCGGGACGCAGAGCTTCTCCTACACCCACGACGGCTCCAACTACGGCTTCAAGTCGGTCGTCAAGGGCTACCCGCAGCTCGGCGCCGGCTACGCCATCCTCGCCAACGGCAACAACATGAGCCTCGTCAACGAGATCGCCGCGGCCATCCGCTCGGTCTACGGCTGGGCCTGACCCCGCCGGCGTGCCCGCGCCTTCTCCGGTCCAGGGGAGGCGCGGGCATAGTGTTCCACCATGACGATCACCCCCTGCACGACCAGGGCCGGTCGGCCGGCCTTCGTGGTCAACGTCGAGGTCTTCCTGGAACGGGACGGCCGCTGGCTCCTCATCAGGCGCGGCCACCAGGAGGCCCACGCCCCCGGCACGCTGGCCGGCATCGGCGGCAAGGCCGAGGCCGACGGGGTCGAGTCCGGCATCCTCGAGCAGACCGCGCGCCGCGAGGTCGCGGAGGAGGTCGGCGTCGACCTGACCGGCACCGACCTCACCTACGTGGACAGCGCCTTCTTCGTGACCGACGACGGCGACCCGGTGATCAACGTGGTCTTCCGCGGCGAACTGCCCCCGCGGGCCCGCCCGGTGGCGGCCGCTCCTGAGGAGGTCGCCGAGCTGGTCTGGCTCACCCTCGAAGAGGCCGAGGCGCATCCCGACTGCCCGCCGTGGGCCCTGCGGAGCCTGCGGCGGATGGCCTGAAGCCGCGTCCCTCCCGCTGTCACCGGGCGCGCATGCGCCCCACCTCCGACTGGAAGACCTCCTCCGTCCTGCCCAGGAAGTCGGCGATCAGCTCCAGCTGCTCGTCGGTGTAGCCGTCCATCGCGCCGCGCCACGCCCGTACGAACGGGGCGAACACCGGGGCGATCACCTGCGCGGCCTCCTGGGTCAGGAGCGTCACCACGACCTTGCGGCGGTCGACGCTGTCACGCTCGCGCCGCACGTACCCCGCCGCCTCGAGCCTGTCGATCACCCCGGTCACGGACGCGGTCGTGATGCCCGCGCGCCTGGCCAGCTCGCTCGCCGTCAGCGGGCCGTCGCTGAGCAGGTTGAGGCAGTGCAGGTCAGTGGTGTTGACGCCGATCCGCTCCGCGGCGCCCTGGCTCATCGCCACCGACAGCGCGTTGGTACGGCGCAGCGCCTCGAGCAACTGGGCCACGAGCTCGGCACGCCTTGACATCGCCATCCAAACTCCTTAGCGTTCAAAGTGTCTAGGAAAGCTAGAGATATGGTTCTCTAGTGACTAGCCTACCGGAAGGAAGACGCGATGAAGGATGTCATCAGGCGCTTCTACGACGAGGTGCTCAACGCCGACGACCTCGACGTCGCCGACGAGATCGTCGGCCCCGGCTTCGCGCCCCGAGGCGGCGACGTCACCGGCCCCGAGGCGCTCAAGCGGACCGCCCGCTACCTCCGCTCGGCGCTGCCCGACATGCGCTTCGACATCGAGGACATGATCGCCGAAGGCGACCGGGTGGCCACCCGGTGGACGTTGCACGGCACGCACGAGGGAGACTTCTTCGGTTTCCCGCCCACCGGCAGGCCACTGGAGGTGCGCGCCTGCGTCATCTTCCGCATGGAGGACGGCAAGGTGGCCGAGATCTGGCCGGTCATCGACTCCAGCTCCCTCGCGGGCGCGAGGGGATGACGTTCCCTCACGGGCAGTCCGGCGCCTGACTGATCATGAAGAACTCGAGCCTCAGCGAATCGTCGGCGGGCAGGGCTATCGCCCGGGCCTCCGGGCTGGTCGCCCAGCAGGCGGGCAGCAGGAAGTACCGCCGGTTCGAGTCGATCAGCAGGCGCAGGCCGGTGTACCGGTAGCGGAACATCGCGTTCGGGTCGGGCAGGGTCGTCTCGGTGATCCCGGGGCCCTCCAGGTAGAGCCGCCGCGGCGCGTAGACCACCGTGCTCGGCAGCATCGCCGAGTGGGCCCAGTACTGGTAGGCCCTCTCCTGTCCCCGCTGCCTCGCGTAGTCGGTGACCGCCCACAACAGCAGCACCAAGAGGAGCGCCACGCAGACCGTGCGCTGGACCATCCGGCCCGCGGGGGAGATCGTTTGGCGCGGGTTGAACCTGGTGTACAGCGACCAGCTGTACGCCACCACGAAGATTCCCAGGCCCAGGCAGATCGGCATGAAGATGGGCGGCAGTTGCGTCATCCGGCCGGCGATCGACAGGATGCCCGCCCCGACGGCGACGGCTCCGAGCACGGCCGCCGCCGCGAGCGACCAGGTCGTGGCGGTGCGATGACGGGTGCAGGAGCGGATCAGGCAGGCGTGCGCCGAGGGGACGATCAGGGCTGCCAGCAGCACCACGACCAGCGGTTCGATGGCCACGGGTACGCTGCGCAGCACGTAGTCCTGGACGGACAGGCCCAGCATGCTCGAGTCCACTCCGAGGCGCCCGTACATGTTGTTCGTGTAAACGGCCCCGAAGTACATCATGATCGCGACGACGAGGGTGGTCGGCGCCACGATGTGGGCGAGGATGCCCCACACGCGAGCGAGGTCCTGGCCGGGCTCGCCGCCGTCGTCCGCGGGGTTCACGACTCTCTCGACGTGGGGCCGCCGTTTCCGGTGTTGGCCGGCTCCGAGGTCACCTCGCCGGGCGGCTCGGTGACGCCGCCGTGGGAGGTGGTCTCCTCCGCCGGACCTGTCGGCTCGGTGCTCGACTCCTCGGGCCGGGGCGCCGGTGTTCCCTGCTCGGCGGGCGGGGACCCGGTGGCCGTCGCGGTGGCCGTCGTGCACTCCGGGAGAGCGGCCGGGTCCGGCGCCACCGCGCACGCGTCGCCGACGTAGCTGCTCGGATCGCGTCCGAGCTCCGTGAGATGGTCAAGGGCCTCTCGCGCCTTGCCGGTGTCGCCCACGCCCGCGGCGCTGACCAGCTCCGTGTGGTAGAGGAGTTCGAGCGCCTGCATGCGCAGCGCGGGGGGAAGGGCGTCGAGATCCCCCTTTGCCTGGTCCGCGAGACGCATGGCCTGGTGGAACTTCTTCATGTTCGCGTTCGCCGCCGCCTGGCAGACCCGCGCGATGGCCCGTTCGCCGTCCGTGGCGCCGCCGGAGGACGCCACCCGTCCCATCTTCTCGGCCCCGGCCTCGAAATCGCGGTTTCGCAGCATCGTCTGGCAATCAAGGCCCACCCGGGCCTCGGCCTCGGGAAGGTCCCCGCTGCCCTCGGCCGGGACGGGCTCCATCGTGATGAGCGCCGGCGCGGCCGTCCTCGGGCCGGGCCCGCCCTGGCCGGCGCCGGACCCGCCGGGTTCGCCGCCGCAACCGCCCGCCAGCACCGCGGCGGCCGCGAGCACCGCCACCAAGGCCCTCACCACCGGCTCCCCCCGATCACTCGCTGGGGTCGTCATACCGCGCCGGGGCCCGCCCCACGCTGGTACAACCTGCGGATCACCATGACCTGGCGAATTCTTGGCCGGGATGCCTAGTCGGCAGGCAGGCCGTGGCGGCCGGCCAGCTTCCGCATGGCGCCGCGCAGCACCTCCGCCTCCTCAGGGCCGAGCCCTTCGGTCAGCTCTGCGTCGATCTCGGCCGCCGCCTCGGTGCAGGCGGACAGCAGGTCCCGGCCCCGTGCCGTGAGCGTGAGCGTCTGCCTGCGCCGGTCGGACGGGTCGCGCTCACGCCGCACCGCGCCGAGCTCCTCCAGCCGGTCGGCGAGCGACACCACCAGGCTGGGCGCCACGTTCATGAGCTTGGCGATGTCGAGCTGGGAGGCCGCCGCGCCGGAATCCAGCACTGCCAGGAGCCCCACCTGTTTGGGCTTGAGGTCATGGGCCGTCAGCCGCGCGGAGAAGCGCTCGGTGACCACGGCACCCAGCGTGCCGAGCCGGAAGGCGAGCGTGGAGGTCAGCTTGACATCGTTCACGGGGTCAATGCTACCGTACACATATCATTCAGAGTATGAACGATTAAGGAACTGAACCATGCTGAACCCCTCCTCCGTGCAGCTCGTCTTCGCCGACCTCCAGGACAGCATCGTCGAGATCAGTGCCACCAACCCGGCGGCATCCATCCGCCGCTCGGTCAAAGTCCTGGCCGGGCTCGCCCCCGCCCTCGGCATCCCGTTCACGGTCTCGGCCGCCCCCCGGCCGGGTGGTCCCGGCGTGATCGAGGAGGTGCCCGACGCCGAGCCATACGTGCGCACCGGCCCGTCCTGCTGGGACGACACCGCCTGGCGCGAGACCGTCCTGGCCACCGGCCGCCGTACGCTGGCCGTCTGCGGGGTGACCACGGAGATCGTGGTGCTGCGCACCGCACTCGACGCGCTCGCGGACGGCCTGGCCGTGCAGGTGCTGGTGGACGCGTGCGGCGGCATGACCGCCCGCACCGAGGACGCGGCGCTGCGGCAGATCGAGGCCGCGGGCGGCGTGGTGACCTCCGTGGCGGGCTTCGCCGCCGACATGGTGCGCGACTTCACGACTCCCACCGGCCGCCAGGTCATCGCCGCCCTGCACGGACTGGCGTGACCGCTCTCTAGCCATGTAACTCACTAGTCCGTACATTAGGAGGGGTCCCCGCACAGTCCCCACTGCCGGAGAGGAAGAACGGATGGCCTCGTTCCTGACCGGGCTGGTCGGCTCGGGCATCGGCCCCTCGCTCAGCCCGCCGCTGCACGAGCGGGAGGCCGTCCACCACGGGCTGCACTACGTCTACCGGCTGCTCGACACCGAACGGCTCGGGCTGGACGTCGGAGAGGTGGTACGCACCGCGCGCCGCTTCGGCTACGACGGGCTCAACGTCACCCACCCGTGCAAGCAGACCGTCATCCCGCACCTGGACGACCTGTCACCGGACGCTCGCATGCTCGGCGCGGTCAACACCGTCGTCTTCGACGGCGAGCGCGCCATCGGGCACAACACCGACTGGACCGGGTTCGCCGAGTCGTTCGCCCGCGGCCTGCCCGACGCCGTCACCCGCAGGGTGGTGCAGCTCGGCGCGGGCGGCGCGGGCGCCGCCGTGGCGCACGCGCTGCTCACCCTGGGCGCCGACCGGATCACGGTCGTCGACGCCGACCACGCCAGGGCGGTGCGGCTGGCGGACGAGCTGGGCTCCCGCTTCGGCGCCGGGCGGGCACGCGCCGCCGGCCGCGACGACCTGCCGTCGCTGCTGGCCGGGGCGGACGGGCTGGTGCACGCCACGCCCACCGGCATGGCGCACCACCCGGGGCTGCCGCTTCCCGCGTCGGTGCTGCATCCCGGCTTGTGGGTAGCGGACATCGTGTACCGGCCGCTGGAGACCGAGCTGCTCAAACAGGCGAGGGCGATGGGCTGCCGGACGCTGGACGGCGGCGGCATGGTCGTCTTCCAGGCCGCGCACGCCTTCCGCCTGTTCACCGGCCGCGAGCCCGACGCCGAACGCATGCTCGCCCACCTGACCGACCTGGTGACCGCCTGAAGTGTCCGCGAGGAGGAGACGTGCGCAAGTCCATCGCCACCGTGTCGGTGAGCGGCACCCTGATCGAGAAGCTGGAGGCCATCGCCGCCGCCGGGTTCGACGGCGTGGAGATCTTCGAGAACGACCTGCTCGCCTGCCCGCTGCCGCCCGAGGAGGTCCGGGCCCGCGCCGCCGACCTCGGGCTCGGCATCGACCTCTACCAGCCGTTCCGTGACTTCGAGGCGGTCCCGGCCGACCAGCTGGAACGCAATCTGCGCCGCGCCGGGCGCAAGTTCCGCGTCATGGAGCGCCTCGGCGCCGACCTGCTGCTGGTCTGCTCCAACGTCTCGCCGCAGGCCGACGGCGACGACGAGCTGGCGGCCGCCCAGCTGCGGCTGCTGGCCGAACGGGCCGCCGAGCACGGGATCCGCATCGCGTACGAGGCGCTGGCCTGGGGACGGCACGTCAACGAGTACCTGCACGCCTGGCGGATCGTCCGCATGGCCGACCACCCGAACCTGGGCACCTGCCTGGACAGCTTCCACATCCTCTCGCGCGGCTCGGACCCGATCGGCATCGAGGCCATCCCCGGCAAGAAGATCTTCTTCCTCCAGCTCGCCGACGCGCCGCTGCTCGCCATGGACGTGCTGCAGTGGAGCCGCCACTACCGCTGCTTCCCCGGCCAGGGCGGCTTCGACGTGGCAGGGCTGGTCCGCCACGCGCTGAACGCCGGCTACGCCGGGCCGCTGTCGCTGGAGGTGTTCAACGACCACTTCCGCCAGGCCGACACCGGGCGTACGGCGCGCGACGGCATGCGCTCGCTCATCGCCCTGGAGGACACCCTGCACGGAGCCGCGCACCCGGCCGTGCCCACCGGCTTCGC